>CAZKOR010000180.1:0-7677 GCA_964554405.1 uncultured Bacteroides sp.
GCTTGATGATTTTAAAAAAATTCAAGAATATATGTTTTTAGCGAAGAAAGAAAATGCTGTTGAAACATATGCTAAATTGAAAGATGAATATCTAACAATAAAGGCATTACTAAATGTTTCAGGCGTTAACTTAACAGATATTGACAAGATAAAAGAGTAAAATTATATAATATAATAAGTAACCATGTAAAACAAGGTGTAAAGTCTTTACACCTTGTTTTTTTGCACCACAATAACTGCCCACGTAGTATTCCTGCACAGGCAGTAGAAAATCCGTGCATATTGCGATATATTGCATGCATCTTAGTCCTGACTATTTAAAAACTTTACAAACTGGGCAAGGCTTTTTCTTTTTTCTCCATCCAACTTCTGAATATCATAAACAATATCATGAAGAGAGACGCCGTCAAGATATTCCTGTGACAGATTGGTTGTACCGGTATAGGGAGAATCAATGCTGAGGAGATAATCGACGCTCACTTGATAGAGATGAGACAGTTTGACAATATGATGCAGAGGAATCTCACGAAGCCCTAATTCATAGTTTGAATAGGTCTGCTGAGTGGTTCCGAGGTACTTTGCAATATATTCCTGACGATAATTGTGTTTGTCTCGCAGTTCGCGTAAGAGTTCATGTGTCTGTTTCATATCACACCTCGATTTGTTGTACAAATACAATAACACACAACATATAGAAAAGGAGGCTTTACAACATATTGATGTCAATTAATAAGCGATACAACGAAAATGCATAACTAATCCATATCCTGATGCAGAAATCGGATATATTTTACTAAATCTTTACGGGCAGTATTGTCCAGAGTCTGTATATCATAAATCATATCGTGTAAGGTAATATCATCTACATAGGGCGCATTCATATCCACATTGCCAAGGTAGCTTGTGTCTGAGCGCAGCAGATAGTCCGTACTGACTTTATAATATTTTGCAAGCTTCGTTACTACCGTAATGGGAATTTCACGATATCCATTTTCATAATTAGAGTAAGTTTGCTGGGTTATGCCCAGATATTGTGCAATGGTTTCCTGCTTAATATCATGGTCTTCCCGCAAATCTCTCAACATTGTATTCAGCGTTTTCATAGTTCTTATTATCTCCGTTGTTACAGATATTAACACACAACAAATTGTTGTTTGATGAAATACTATAAAACGTAATAAAATGAAAATAACTACAATACTCTGTTGTATATAAAAAATTGCGATAGGGAATGTTGTAGAATATAAAAAACAGGACTAATAGTTTATGTGTGCTGTGAACAAAGGATGAGGAAAATGAATTACAAAGGCGATGAATTATATTGGATAGCAATATGCGATGACGAGACAAACAGCGTCAGAGAAATCAAGAAGATTTTGATGGAGGGTGAAGTAGAACCGGGAGAGTTTAAAATATCGGTTTTTTCATCAGGTAAAGATTTGATGCAGGCAAGTGTAGACAGATATGATTTGCTGATACTTGATATCATGTTTCCTGCGGAGAATGGCAGAAACATAGCGGATGAATACAGAACCAGAAACAAGGATGGTCTGTTTGTTTACTGCACTGGTAAATCCTCACCGATACCGGAAGACTTTGTAAACCGTCCCTATCGGTATATGAGAAAAGAAAAAACACGGCAGATGCGTAAATATCTGCTTGAAACGGTGGATGAAATGTACAGGCGGAGAAATTCGCCGCAGCTGCAGTTGACGGAAGGGAAAAAGAAAGTCCTTATGAAAGTGGAGGATATTCTGTATCTGGAAATTGCAAAGAACGGAAGCAATCTTTACTATTTTGACAGGGATAAAGAAGTGCAATGCATGAGGGTAAAGGAAAGAGTTAAGGAACTGTATCCACGCATTCATGCGTATGGTTTTGAATTTCCGCATAACAGTTATTTAGTTAACTGTCATTATCTGAAACGATGGGACACCCATGAACTGGAGTTTATTAACGGTACCCGTATGAGCATCAGCAGAGCAAGGGAGAAAAAGTTCAGGGAAGCATGTGTCAGATTTATTATGTAATCAATATAGATTTCCGGTAAAACTTTGCGTCAGGAATTGTAAGTCGTGGGAAAATAAGGTAAAATTTAGTTCAAAAAGACAGTTACCATGAGAGGATTGCGATGAAAAAAGTTTCTTTATTGCTTACGACATATAATTCGGCACAGAATTTACCGATTACATTGGAAAGCATACAGAGCCAGACCTATAAAAAGATAGAAGTTGTTATCGTAGACGGCGCTTCATCCGATGCCACAATTTTATTAATTGAGCAGTTTGCGAAAAACACTGATTTGGAAGTAAAGTGGGTTTCCGAGCCGGATAAAGGCTTATATGATGCTATGAATAAGGCGTACCATATGTGTACGGGAGATATTATTGCGGTCTGCAATGACAGGCTTTGTGAAAAAGATGCAATAGCCTTGCTTGTAGATACAATTGAGAAGTCGGGCAAAGACTGTATTGGTGCACATTCCGACTTGGTATATGTGGAGGGAGAAAGGATAGTCCGTACCTGGCATATGGGGCAGGGCAGTCTCCGTCAGGGATGGATGCCGGGACATCCGACACTTTTTTTGAAACGGGAAGTATATGAAAAGTACGGTGAGTATGATATTACCTATCGCTGTGCTGCGGACTATGAATTCATGGTACGCTTTTTAAAAGATGAGAAAAATAAACTTGCCTATGTGCCGAAAGTATTAATTTCCATGTTTTATGGCGGAACAAGTAATGCGGGTTTACGAAACTACCTTATTTCTTTTAAAGAGGGGTATATGGCGTTACGCACGAATGGCGTAAAACATCCGCTTATGATTACATTAAAAAGAACATGGAGGGTTTTACGGCAGTTTTAGGCTGAAAGAAAAAAGAAAAAGTTACGAAGAGAGAAATGCAAAATGAAAACAATCCTTGTTGTAGAAGACAATGCCAGAAATATGGAGACGCTGGTTAAAATCATTGAAAATCTTAAGGAGGATGTCATTATCAAAACCGCTTCCAATCAAGAAGAAGCAGTTGTTCAGACAATGAAAAGCAACATAGACCTTTTCATGCTGGATATCATGTTAAACAATTCTAATCCCAGTGATGTGTCAGGGATGAAATTCGCAGAATATATTCGTTCTTTTGATAAGTACAAGTATACGCCGATTATTTTCATTACCGCATTGGAGGATCCGGAGTTATACGCATATAGCGGTCTGCATTGCTATTACTATGTGGAAAAGCCGTACGATGCGGAACAGGTTGCTAAAGTCATTTCAGAAGCGTTGAAAGTTCCGAGCGTTCCCGAAAAACCGCACAATGTATTCTTTCGTAAGGATGGCATTTTATACAAGAAAGAAGTTTCGGAGATTATTTATATCGAAAACAGCAGAGCCGGGCAGACCGTTTATTGTATGAACGGTAATTTGAAGCTGCCTTACAAACCCAGTAAGGTGATTTTGGAGGAACTTGGCTCGGATAAGTTTGTGCAATGCAGCAGGTATCATATCATCAATAGAGATTACATTGAGGAGATTGACACCGTCAACCGCTACATCCACCTGAAGAATGTGAAAGAGCAGATTGAGATTGGAAATGCGTATAAGAAGAGGTTTCTGCGGGATGTGGTGGAGGAGTAGGATGGGGATAAAATTAAGGACTTTAGTGTAGTGAGGGATGGTAAAATGATTGGCAATGCTAGAGATTTATTGGAATTATTAACATATTTATATTGTTTGGCAGAGTTATTTGGTAAAAAGTTAAAGATTAGTATTCATTTGGTTATTTATATCATATTAGATATGTTTTTATTAGTAGGTATAAATCAATATGGTTTTCCGAAATATCTGATTTCATTAAGTTATATGGGTATGTTTTTATATGGATTATTGCGTTATGAAGAAAGTGTTAAATTGACTTTGGTAAATTGTTTTCTTGCGGCAGCTTTTGTAGCTATTTCACAATTATTGGTATTTCTTCCGATTTATTTTTTGTTTTTCATTAAATACGGGCAGGCTAAAGTTACTGAATTACTGATTAATATAGCTTCCCTTTTGCTGATTGTGTTGTGCAGTTATAAGATAAAATTAATGAATATATCTGCATTTTTTATTAAAAGAAATAAATTAATTGTAGGTATTGCGGTACTGATTCTTTTTGGATTTGCAGTTAAGTCTTACCAAATAAAAAATGAAGGTGGTATAAGGGGTGAGGTAGATATCCAGATATTGTACTTTTTCTTTATCTTTCTATTTATAATATATGAATGGCAGAAAACTAAGATGGATGCCGAGAAGAAAAAGGCACAGCTGGAAATGAACCGATTGTATTATGATGCTTATGACCAGTTGATTATGCTTGTCAGAGAAAGACAGCACGACATGAAGAATCATATCGGCGCTATTTTAGGAATGATTTACGCAACGGATAATTATGAGGAACTGGCGGAGAAACAGAAAGAATACTGCGGTTATGTGATGGAGCAGAATGAGAAAACAAAACTGGTGTTGTCTACAGGCAACCCGTTAATTTCAGGCTTTTTGTACAGCAAAATACAGGAGGCGGAAAGCAAAGGTATCAAAATAGAATATCATATTGGGGTAGCGGAAATCGAAACGGTACTGCCGGAGTATGAGTTAATAGAAATGATGAGTATTTTGACAGATAATGCAATAGACGCGCTTAATAAGCCGGATGAAAATGAGGAAGACCTGGTCAAAGAAATTCGTATTTCCTTAAAAGAAGCGGAAGAAGCAGAGAATTATATCGAATTAACGGTAGCCAATACAAGTGAGTATTATGACGAGGATATGACAGAGCGCTTCTTTGAGACTGGTTACAGCAGTAAGGGAAAAGGTCGCGGTATCGGATTGTCAAAACTCAAACGGCTTGTACAGGATAAGAAAGGGGATATTATCGTGAGTAATGAACTGCATGACGAGAGAAATTATCTGACATTTACAATTAGATTACCTAAAAATTAGCGAATAATTCTTAAATTTGAAAAATAAGTTGATTATTTTATGCAATCTGTATATACTAAAGTTAACAGTAAATATTTGCCGCTTGCTGATGGTGCGGGATATAAGTGATTCAGTTCGCAAATAGTGCCACTTGCTATACAGGTGGGATATAAATGGTATAGTATGTAAATGTTCCTCACCGGTTGATACCGGTGGGGAATTTTCATAAGAAGCAGTTGATAAAGGAGCATATTATCTATATGGAAATACAACAGGGATATTCTTATCATATCAAAGATGATTTTTTTAATTTGGTACATGATAGATATTTGATGAGTAATAAAGAAAATGGAAATTACCGGCCACATTTTTATGCAATACAGGATAAGAAGAATCCTGCTTTTTATTGGATGATACCGATAAGCTCACAAGCAGGAAAATATAAAGGGATTATCGAGAAGAAAAAGAAAAAATATGGGAAGTGTAATACGATTGTTATTGGTAAATTTGCAGGGAAAGAAAATGCTTTTCTGATTCAAAATACGTTCCCTATTATCGAAAAATATTTTGACCATGTACATACAATAGAAGCAAAGCCTGTAACAGTACATAAGGAATTAAACGAAATTCTTACGGAAAATCTTAGAGAAGTACTGGCAATGCACAGCCGTGGAATTAAATTGACATTTACAGACATTGATGCAATTAAGGCGGTTATGGAAAGAGAATTGGAGAAATAATAAAAAAGACAGAAATTCCAAAACATGAATTTCTGTCTTTTCTATTATTCTTCCGTCGGATATTCCGGTTCACCAAAAAAAAAGTGACTGTAACCGGTAAAAGGAAACCAAATGGTATACGCCAACGAAGCGCTGCAAAGTGCAAGCGCGCTTTTCTTAAGCCAGTTTTTCATGATGTTTCACCTCCCATAATATTTTTGTTATAGATAATTGGAGCGTGTGTAATACAACGGTCCAAAAACTAACAATGAGATATTTGCTGTCAGGGAAAATGTAAAACAGGACAGCGACTGCAAAAACAACCTGAAAGGATTGTATCTTTGCTTTTTTCAGCAATTCTTTCTTTTTGTTCATCATAAACTCTTCCCGCACGACAGGTTTCTCTTTCAAAGAAGCCGACCCGATCATATAATCCAAAACAGCGCACAGAAGCAAAATCAAATAAACCACCAAAGGATGTACAGGCACCATACCGGGAAGAATGCAGATGGCTGTGTACAAATAAACGAAAGAAGCTAAAAAGCATGTCCAGTATTTATGAAAATGAATACCGCCGCCTCTGGTACGTAGCAGAATCAACGGAACGACTGCGAATAAAAATTCCGGTAATCTGCCTATTGCAAGAAAGAAAACAAAGAATATCAGTGTCTTACTCACATCATATAAAATTCCGGTGAATGAAAAGCGTAACAGCTTTATCTGATAATCTGAAAAACCATATTCAGCTTGGACTTTATTTAAAAGATATTCCATATTTACGACGACGCTCCTCTCAAATTCATTTTGTAATCCCAATTTTAAAACAAAATAAACGAAAGGCAGGATTTTGTGCTCAAAATGGCATGATTTGACATTTAATGACCAAAAAACAGTAAATTTTGACTTTTTTGCCATAAAATAGGCAATTCGATAAAGAAAAAGACCGGTTTAGGAAAATAAAGCCGGAATTGTCGGATTTTGCGCCAAGATAGAAGTAAGATAGCGGTTATTATGCCTAGGTAAGAAAGGTACTGCAAAAGATGAAAAAATTCTATCAAAGAATACGCAGAAAAGAGATTTGTGCTGTATTGAAAGAGAAATACTATCAGGATTTGGAAACGATGCAGGAACAATATGATGTTTTCCTGCATGATATGAAACATACAATGAGAACCATTGCGGCGTTGGCAGAGACGGGCGATTGTGACAGGATAGGACATTTGATAAAGGATTTAAGAGTGGCGCTCGGAAATATCGAATGGAAAATGATATGCTCACATAAGATATTGAATGCTTTGCTTGTGGAGAGAAAAGAATACGCAGATGACAGCGGTGTCATATTGAATCTGGATATCAAGGAACCGCTGTATCTTCAGGATATTGAAGATGTAGATATTATAACTTTGATAGGGAATTTATTAGATAATGCAATTGCGGCAGAGAGAAGAGTAAAAAGTAAAGAGGGCGTTCAGTGCGGTATGTGGATGTCAAGAGAGGGACGGCATGTACTCATTCATGTAGAAAACAGCTATGAAGATAAGCAGAGTAATAAGGAAAACAGTAGAGAGCTAAAAGCGCGTATCGGAGAAAAACACGGCATCGGATGTAAGAGTATGAAGAAAATCGTGAAAAAATATGGCGGGATTATGGAAAGCAGTAAAGCAGATGGACGATACCGGGTAAAGATAATTCTGCCCGTGCAGAGCGAATGGAATGAGACTGCATTCGAAGGCTTGAAACAGCAGGAATCACAGTGAATCAGCTATTGCATAATACCAGTAAATAAGGTAAAATTCCTATTAGGGATTTTACCTTATTTTAGATTTTAGGTGCGCCTTGCGGCTCACGTTTTTACTGGATGGAGAAATGCATAATATATGAGTCAGATATTGGTTATCAATCCAATCTTATATACATCGGAAACGAATCAGATTCCGAAAGTGGAATCTATTAAAGATACCATGATTTATACATTGTGCCTTGGATTTGTGAAATTGGGTC
>CAZKOR010000181.1:0-7670 GCA_964554405.1 uncultured Bacteroides sp.
AGAACGCAATCCCCAGATGGAAAGCGGCTATTCCAAAGAACGGGCGGCAAAATACATGCCTTTATATACTTAAGACTCTTCTTTTAAAATAAGAACAGTATCAAGGTATAAGGGAACTGAATGGTTCGGAACAAAACGTTTGAAAGCGCCGGAAGAATTTACTAATATTAGTTATTTCAAACGCTTGCGTATTGTTTAAGTTGAATAAGATTGATTTTATAAGTAAAACTACAATCTCCTGTCGAGAAATCGGCGGGAGATTTTTTTTTGTGTTTTGGTAACTATTAATAATAGATTTTATGCACAAAAATGTCAAAATAGTTAACATAATACAATATTATGAACTCCATGTCAAGCAGTCTTTCGTAAAATCTTTCAGAAAATCCCATATTGTAAGCCACTGTATAAAAAAGTGCATAAGTATTATAAAAATTGAAAATCCCTGTAAGTCCCCGTAACAGTGGGATTTATATGTTAACACAATATTGTATTATGTAAATACCCTGCAGGCAAAGGAGGGCAGGAGCAGTAAGTACTACATCAAACAAAGAGTTCATAAGGAGGATGAAAGACATGGAAATGGAGTATAAGGTTAACGAATCTAATCTGCTTGAGGTTAAAGCGGACGGAAAGAAAGAGGTTTATGATTTATCGAAACCAATTAAAGTGACATCATTGGTTGTACAGAATGAGAAAAGAAATATTCTGCATCGTATGGATTTGCCCACAGTTATTGCAAATGTGGATAATGCGGTAGATTTACTGGATGTATCCTATCATGCAGTATACGGATTTCCGGTTCAGTCCCGTTTGTACGGGCTGCAGAAACAGTTGATGGATTTGAATGATACAGGGATTAAAGTTATTACCGGTTTTAAAAGGAAAGCAACACTGGCGATTACGGAACTGGCTTCCATGTATGGCTGGCTTTTAAAAGGAGCCGAGGTAGTTGCTCTCGGCAAACTGGATGCGTTTTCGGATATGGCGGCGGATATGGCGGAACAGGCAAATAAAATGGCGGAGGGGTATCAGGGATTAGCGAACGTTACCTCCTCTGTATTGGAGGATGTTATTAAAGAAAATGCAAAGCAGTATGAAAAAAGCGATCATTTAAAACAGATGATGGCAGAGTGCGAGGCTGAAGAGAGCAATGCAGCAGCTTTACGGGAATCTTTGGAAAAGCGTATCAAAGCGCTTAATAGAGAGTATAGCAGAATGGTAAAACAGGAAGAAGCTGCTGAGAGGCACAAAAACACCATGGATATCATGGGAGCAGTCTTTGGATTTTTAGGGAAAGCAATCGACGTGGCAGGCAGCGCAGCTGCAGGTCAGGGAGGAACGATGTCCAATAAAGAGATGAGCAATGATGACATAAAAGGACAGGAAAAAGAGTTAAAAGACAAAAAAGAGAAAATTGAAGGTGATTTAGAAAAAGCAAAAGAGGAAAAAGACGCATTACAGAAGGAACTGGATGAAAAAATCCGGAAAAAGGACGAAACAGAAAAAACAGAAGAAAAAGAAGAATTGGAAAAAGAAATCAGCGGCTGTAGGGAGAATATCAGAAAGAAAGGCGAGGAGATTGATCAGCTGGAGAGAGATAAGAAATCCGCAGAGAGCATGCTGGGAAAAATCGGCAGTTTATTAAGCGATGTCGGTTCTCAGATGACCCGGGAGGCACAGGAGAGTGCATCGGCCGACGTGGCACGGGCCGAGCGTATGAATGAAATCTATGACGAGATGCTTCGTTTAGAGGAGGAAAACACAAAGCAGGTAGGTCTTTTAGCTAAATATGCAAAACAGATGGAATCTTTTGTAGTGGATCAGAAATCCATTGATGCGGCAATCCAGGCATTGATTATTGCAACATCTTCCCTGAAAAGAGCTGTTGTAGCATTTAAGGATATCGCTTTGTTCTGGAATTCTTTAGAGGAAAGCTGCCGTGCGTTATCGGACTCTACCTTCAAGAATACGATTAAGGACCTTCAGGTGCTGCCTAAGGAAGACAGGATAGAATATTATAAGGACGTAGATATTATGTATCCCCTGTTGTGTTATATTGCCCAGTGGACGGCGGTTGCATCTGTATCCGAAGATTATCTGGATGCAGCGGAAAAGACAAGAAATCATCTGAACGAAACAATTATAACGGCGGATTCTAAAGATATGACAAGGCAGCAGCATTGGGATAGAGCGTCCAGTCTGGCGGGTAAAGTCGGAGACAGGCTGCAGGAGCAGGTAATTGAGGGTAAAGAGAAAGTAAAGAGTCTCACAGAAAAGAAAACGGCACAATAGGGGGTATACATATGATTTTATTACAGGATTATTTAAAGAAACAGATGCCTTTATTCAGGCAAATTATGGACTGTGCGGGAGTGCTTTTAGAAAAAAATGCCATGAACCATGCCCCTACGCCGGAAGAAATGAAACGAATAGAAGATGGTGCGGAAGAAATAAGAAAGAATCTTGAGAAGATGGAAAAGGATGCCAAAGAGCAGGCTCGGTTATATGAAGAAAAAATGGAAAATGCCGATGCCTGCAACAGACAACTGATGGATCAGATTTCTTCCAACTATGCGCAATTCGACAAGTTAAAGGAGCAGCAGACGGCGGAAGAGATTGAACTTGCCAGAATCAGCAGGGAAGAAGAAAAAGAAAGAGATGATTTAGAGAGAAAGCAAAAGGAGCTTAACGATTTTAAGCGGCAGCAGGAGGAAGCGCAGCGAAAAAGGGAAAAAAAGCGTAAGGATGCGGCAAAGTGGTGCTGGGTTCCCGGTTACAACATCTATCTTGCATGTGATTATGCGGCTGAAATATCAAAAGGGAAAATAGAAACCCTGGAACATCAGTGCAATGACTGCAAAAAAGCCATTGAGCAGTTTAGACAGAAAATAGAAGAACGTAAAAACAGCATTATAAAAACTGCAGAGAGGCGCAATGAGCTGTCGGCACAATGTGATGAGCTGACCCGTAAATGCGGTGAATACCAGAGAATGATAGCAGAGCACAAAGAGCAGCTCCTATACTGGGAAGATTTACGGATGAAAGTAGAAAGCCTGCGAAGCCGTCTGGCAGCCGGCGCCGCGAGTCCAGATGATTTAATGGAACTGATGGATACTATGGAAATGTTTGGTGAAGGACTATGACAAAGAAAAAGTATTTTTTAACAACAGCTTTGGCGGTTGGCACAATCAGCGCAGGCTGCATTATTCCGGCAGTCTACAAAGAAGCGGAGCAAAGCAGCAGAGAAGCGCCTGTCATTATTATTAATCAGGGTCTTGGAAGGGGGCTGGATAAGGAGGATGGAAGTCTCTATGCCATGGATCAGCTGGTAGCGGAAAGAGGCACCGGATTATTTGTAAATACAAGCCCGGAATGGGAAGAAGAAGCAGAGGATTCTGTGATGATTATCAACGGGAACGGGCAGGAATGGAGTTTTCCGGCAGCAGGATACGATGAGGAATCGGGACTTATTGATTACACTGATTCGGAACAAATGGAGTGGGAAGCCGGTGAATATCTGGTTACGGTAAAGCTGGGTGATGCTGAATTCGAAAGAGAAATCTGTTTTCGGGACATGAAAAATATCCGCATTCTGGCAGTTCCCATTACAGCATGTTATAGCGGGGAATTAGAGGAGCTGGAGGAACTGGAAACTTCGCTCGATGATTTCACAAGGAAGGTATATCCTTTGGGTAGGGAGGATCTGGAATGGATTTTGTATGAAGGCGGCACTCTGGACTTGGAGGATGAAAGTTATGATTTGGATACCCCCGGCGGGCGCTACCGCATATGGCGTGTTCTTTCCAATATGCAGGGAGAAAACTATGACCTTGTGGTAGGGTTTGCGCCGCGGAATATGCGGCCACGCAGAGGTGCGGAGGAAAAAAGCCTGACAGGATTTACTTTTGGAGAAGCTGCCAGTGTGATTTCCCTGGAGGACATCAGCCCGGAAGTAACCGTTGCCCATGAAATCGGACACTGTTATAACCTTGGGGACGAATATGAAAATGGCACTTTCTGCCTGAATTTCAATATGGTTCCCTATGGAATGCAAGGCAGAAATGCGGACATGCTTTCGGAAACCGTATCGGGAAACTGTCTCTATATTATAGGCGGCCTCGCTAATGAAGAACAGGGCACAGGAACGGTTATTTCAAAAGACCAATATGCCTACGATATCACGACCAATGAATTGATAGAGCGTGAGATGACAAGTCTCATGGGGCTGTCCGGCTATCCGGCGGAGGAATATTGGAGCACCACGGATATCTGGAGTACCATGTATGATGCGTTGGCGGAATAAATAAAAAGGAAAGGACAGGTAAATTACTTGGAAATTTTAGAAGAAAAATTAAGAGAAGTTGCCCTGTTGCCTTATGAAGTATATGAACCCCGGCTGGATTTGGCAATCGGAGCATTGGGACTGGAAATGAATGGGGTATACAGTATGCTCAATAAAATGGAGATTGAATTTTCCCATGCCCAGGAATATATAAAGAGAGGACAGCAGAAAGATATAAAGGAAACTCTGGAGGAATATTCGGGCAATCTGGAAAGAATGACTGTCCGCCTGGAAAAATGCCGTAATACTTTGGAGGAATGCCGTAAAGAGAATAAAAATGTAGTCTTTAAGGTAAATGATTTCTTAGAGCACTATGAAAAGAATCTGGCGATATTAAAGGAAATGTGTGATTCGGCAGATTGGGAAGAAAAAATTGCCGGAGTGCAGGAAATGCTGACGCAGGCTGTTTTTATAAGTCGGAAGTATATAGGGCTGCATCTGGGAGACACCAGCCGTATGGAATAAAGTATAGAAAAAATAATATAAACAAAGAAAAGGAGATAGAAAAATGGATAGTAGCGGTATGTATGGAAGAAGACGGGCAAGAATGCCCAAAAGAAAGGTATATTGTATTCTTAAGGACGAGGAGTATATTTATTTTCCTATTGCAGCACAGTATTCCCCGTACTTTTTACATGATGGTAAAAATGTGGAATCTTATCTGGCAGGGATGCCCAACTTCTTTGGAGGAAATAGAGAAGGTACAGAATCGATAGAAGCAGCTTTGGCGAGGGAAATCGAGGAGGAATCTCAAGGGAAAATTGTTTTAGAAATTCCGGCGGCATTGGAACCCCTCGTTTTTGAAGATCCTGCAGGGACAGCTATCCCGGAACAGGATACATACAAATTTTATGTTTTGAATCTGGGAAATTGTACTATCGAAACATTTGCCTGGGGAGATGATAATGTCATTACGCTGAATCCGTTTAAGAAGATGGGTGGCAGATCAAAAGATTACTGTGCACAGTATGAGGACAGTTATCTCGTTCGGATGGATAAAGGGAGTTTTTGCGGTTTTATAGGCGAGCTTAAGAATGCGCCGGAAGCTGTCCATAGATTACTTCGCGCACTTGGTATAAAAGATAGTGCCACGACAGCAAGTATTGGTAACTGGTATGCTTCACATACATTTGAAGCATTTGTAGCGAGCGTAACGTAATTATAAAATGTGGGGCATGGCGGCAGTCATGTCCCTTAAAATTTTGTGTATATAAATCGTGAGCATGGTATAATCAATTTGGTGGTGTGAACACAATGAATGGCTTCTGGTCGTGTAGATGATTAGCAAGAGTAATGATATAATTAGATAAAATGGAGGAGAAATCTATGGAATATTGCATGATTTGTGAGAGAATTGACTGGATTAAAAATGGAAAGAATCCATATTTTGTCAAAGAATTGAATACGGGATATGTTGTAATTGGGGATCATCAACGTATTAAAGGCTATTCTTTGTTTCTATGCAAAGAGCATGCAACGGAACTGCATTTCTTGGAGCCGGATTATAGGGATAAATTTCTTCATGAAATGGCAATTGTGGCGGAGGCTGTTTACAATGCATTTAAGCCGGATAAGTTGAACTATGAGCTTTTAGGTGCAGGTAGCGGTGTTCATATGCATTGGCATATTTTCCCCAGAAGAAAGGGGGACACTGAAACGGGAGGGCCTGTTTGGAAATTAGGCTCGGAATTGGTAGCGGATGAATTTTTGCCTACGCCGGAGGAATTGGATGATTTAAAAAAGCGACTGCGGATAGAATTGGATAAGCTATTGGAAAAGGAGAGTGTTTAGATGATTTTCAAAGCAAAGAATGGTGCGGCAATTATAGAAAGAATAAATGTTGATGAAAATGAAGCCTTAGGAAAATTTGCTAATTTAAATCATGCATTGGTTATTGTGAAAATAGAAGATGATTATTTGCTGGGCTGGCATAAATGGAGAAGTGATTGGGAGACATTTGGCGGACTTATTGAAGCAGGGGAAAGTCTTAGCGAATGTATTGCCCGCGAATGTGAAGAAGAACTTGGAATTAGCAATGTCAATTTTGAGTATTTGGGAATAGTGCATTATAATATGCCGCCTGGTTATTGGGTTAAAGAATGGCACGAAGAATACGGCGGATTATTTGGGATTACCCTTTCTAGAGATGCAATCCAAATAATTGAAGAAAAAAGGCAGGATAAGGATGAAATTGGTGAGATTGGATTATATTCTGAACTAAAAGCACGAAAAGAAAACATAGATGAAATAAATGAAAAACTGTTGGAGTTTTATTAAGATTCAGACAAAATAGAATTGTACCTGTTGCTTGATTTGCAATTGTGTTAGAGGTATAATGAATTTACTAATATAATAATAAATTGTGTCATGAAAAGGAGGTATGCGCATGCAGGAAATGATTATGATTCATTCTAAAGATCACCCGAACATCGAGTTAAAAGCAATCCCCGGTCATTTTGTAACACCAAGTTCCCATATCAACTACTTTTTGGATATGACAACGCTTAAAACGCGGCTGAGTGAAGCATCCCTGACGGCAAAAGAATTGAGCAGACAGATTGCGGTGTCTATGGTGGTAGATACAATTGTATGTATAGATGGGTGCGAGATTATCGGCGCATTTCTTGCCGATGAACTGACCAGAGCAGGAATCTATTCCCGCAATGCTCACAAGACTATGTACATTATCACACCGGAGTATTCTTCAGCAGGACAAATGCTGTTCCGAGACAATTATCTGCCTATGATTAAGGGTAAAAATGTGCTGCTTCTTCTGGCGAGCGCAACAACAGGTAAAACAGTCACCAAGGCAGTTCAGACACTTACATATTACGGTGCGGTCATCAGCGGTGTCAGTGCGGTGTTCAGTGCAGCAAACAGTGTTATGGGTATTCCGATTCATTCCCTGTTCGGCATAGCGGATATTCCGGATTACAAGACATATAGTTCCGAGGGATGTGCTCTGTGTAAAGAGCAGAAGCCGATTGATGCATTCGCGAATGCATTTGGATACTCTACGATCAATTGACGGCGCATCGGAGACAGGAATAAGATAATCAGGTAAATGCCTCCTTTTTAGTAAGAATCAAGATGATTCTTATTGAAAAGGAGGATTTTTTATTTGAAATACTTATCAAAAAACTTGTAAAAAATAACACATAATCCCATAGGCAGGCCAAACAACACGCCGCCTATCAAAATTCCTATTACCAACTGATATACAGAGAAGAAATCAGACAAAAAATAATTTCTTAATCCCAAAATAGAATTGACAAGAAAAAGTGTTCCGCTTATTAACCCCGGAGATACTTTTCTGTCTTTGATTGTA
>CAZKOR010000182.1:0-7626 GCA_964554405.1 uncultured Bacteroides sp.
TTAAAAAAAGTCATATGATCAAAAAGTTCCGCAATCTGAGATGATGAACCTTCTAAAATGTTCTCTCCATTCATAACACCGGCAGAGATCAGCTCCTGTTTCAATATATCTACTAACTCCGGGGTGATTTTTTCCTGCAAAACCCCGGCGGTCTTCAATGTGGAAATAAGAATTTCAGCGGTAACCTCATTCTTATCAAAATTCATGTTATCATTAAAGTCTTTTTGTAATGCCGCCGCAAAGTGATCATAATAATCATTCGCAATAACGGTAAGTTCATTGATTCTACGGTCTGAACAACGATTGCCTGCAATATCTACCGGCAGCCTTAAACCTCTTCCGATCTCCTGCTTTTTCGCTATTTCAGAACCGCCTGACTTTAATGTACACAATGTAAATACATTCGGATTATCCCAGCCTTCCCGAAGTGCGGAATGGGAGAAAATAAATGCAAGCGGTTCTTCAAAAGATATCAGCTCATCTTTCCTTTCCAGGATCAGACTAATCCCACGATCAATATCTTCCTGAGATTTGGCCTTGATTTTTAAATTGCTTTCGTCAACTGAGGAATCCCAACCGTCAATTTCTACTGCATTTTTCTTTACGTCTAAAGCAAAATAACCTTCTCGAACGGACTGCACATTCATATAATCAGAAAAGTATTCTTTAAATTTCTCAATCGCAGGCGCATTTTGTGATACATAATTTTTATATTCTTCATCAAAAATCCTCAAATACTCTCCCCTGCCGTCAGGAGCTGTATGATCTCTGACTTTATTTACAGAATCAATGAAGAATAATGTAAGCGTCTTGATTTTCCTGCCGCTCTTTAAAATATTCATCTGTTTTACGAAATGATTCTGAATCGCAAGTCTTATTTGGATGCGCACCGCTTCATTCTTTTCAATTTCGTATGTGCTATGTCCCTGTTCCAGCTCTATTGTTCTCTCTTTTGTTGCAATTTGTAATGGTTTCAGCCTGTGAGGTTCTTCAGCAATACGCATATCTTTGTACTGTGCAAGATTGCCGGACAGTTCTTCAATAGATACCCCGCCGCCGACATAAAATGTTTTAAAACGGATGATATCTCCCTGTTTTTGTGAAAATATCTCAATTTTCGCCTTCAAATCAGAAGTAAAAGATAAATAACGGATATATGGATAATCCTTCGGAATAACTCCATGTACCGTTTTCACTTCAATTCTCTTTACTAAATCCTTCTGGTACGCACCATAAGAATCCAGCTTGTAAATCTGATGATACAGCTGTTTGTGAGTGGCTGAGTATCGCAGCGTAAATAACGGCTGTAACTCCTCTATCGCCTTTAAAGACTTGGATTTATTTCTTCTGGTACCTTCAATTTTCTGCGGTTCATCAACAATGATAATCGGTTTAATATACTTGATATCTTCCCAAAGAATCTGTCCGTATTCATCTTCTGTTCTTATTTTATTCGTATCTTTATTAAATGCCTGGATATTCATTACACAAATGCTTAAATCATTGCTCTCAACCAATTTGGAACTAACCTGTTTTGGATTGTTGCTGTCATAGATAAAGCTGTGCCTGGATAAGTCTACATCATACAATCTTTTGAAATGCTCCAGCAGTTGTTCCATCGATTTCTCTACCCCTTTGCGAATCGCAATAGACGGAACCACTATTATGAATTTCTTGAAACCATACTCTTTATACAATTCCAGTATGGTACGAAGATACACGTAAGTTTTACCTGTACCTGTCTCCATCTCTATCGTAAAATTGTTGCCCTCTGATAAAGAAGAATCGGCAAACAAAGCATTCTTTATTTGTACGCGCCTTAAATTTTCCAATAATCTGGAACCTGTTACAATATCATGGTTCCTTACCGGATTGCCTTCGCCAATTTTTCGGATACGGTCGGGGCGATAAATACCGTCTGTCTGCCTGGATAATCCTTTAAACAATTCAATTGCAGACTCGACTGCCTGCAGCTGATAATCAAGGTCATCCTCAAATTGGAATGTAACGCGTTTTGGCATAATCTTCTGTCTCCCTAAATAAACTCTACTGTATATGTAACTTTACTGTTTCCTGCATTTTTTTCTATCAGAGCCTTTAATCTTCTGAATGTTTCATCTTTTAGCGCAATGTCATCCTGAAAGGCAGAATCCCTGAAAATAAACTTCATTGGCAATGGAGCAATCTCTGCCAATTTGTTTACGGTTTCCACAGTAATTTCCGTTTCAAGACATACTAAATAGCTGCCTGCATACAGATATGTGCGATTTCCAATATCAGATAACTGTTCTAATGTCTCCGATAAGGCCACATCACGCTGTCTGAGCATCAATTCGTATACAATATCTATATCATTTGCCCCGGGCATAAAATCTGCAAGGTCAGGTGAACTTTCAATCTGAGACAAGTCAAGCTGCCCTGCGTCCGGCAGCGAATTCCATTTAATATTAGTATCTGCAACGCGAAAGACTTTGAAGCCGACATCCGCATTACTGTCGGGATTATCGTATTTAACCTGTTCTCCGGCACGGCGGATACGCTCTTTTGCAATTTCACATATGTTTTTGTATCCGTCATGAAATGCAATACTTTTCTTGTCAATCTCTTCAGGCAATTGCACCAATATATATTTACGTTTTCCATCAGTCTGTGCATTAAGTTCCATTACCGCATGTGCAGTTGTTGCTGAACCAGAAAAGAAATCCAGTATTAAACTATGATCATCCGTATAAAGCTGCAAACAGCGCTTGATCAAATCAACCGGTTTGGGATAATCAAAATATGCTTTATCACAAAACAGTTTTTTTAATCCTTTTGTTGCATCCTGAGAATGACCTACTTCCTGATATTTCCATATAGTCATAGGTGTAATGCCTTGTTTCACTTCCGATAAAAACCGTTTTATTGAAGGAACATTTCCGCCATCGTTGCCAAACCAGATTCTATTGTCTTTAACATATTCTTCAAATTTTTCTTTATCCAATCGCCAGCAATATCCACTCGGCGGCATCACTTTTCTGCCACTCGGTGTGATGATTTCATATACTTTCGCAGGTATCACAGGGCCAACAGATAGATCACTGGATTTCCACACTCCTCTCGGATCATTATCCGGATTAGAGTATCTATCGTTTGCTTCATCACTTCTCGGCAGTCCGTTGCATTCCGCAATATCCCTGTTCTTAGCATAACAGAGAATATAATCATGGCTTTCAGAAAAATGTTTTTTTAAATTGATAGGCGCATATGCTCTTTCCCATATAATCTGTGCCAAAAAATTGTAATTGCCAAAGATTTCATTACACATAATTTTAAGATTTTCCTGTTCCGCATCATCGATAGAAATAAAAATCACTCCATCTTCTGATAAGAAATCTTTTGCCAATTTTAATCTCGGATACATCATATTCAGCCAGTTGGCATGAAATCTATTCTGTGATTCCTTGTTAACGGCATATTGTTCTCCCAGCGTACTTCTGCTTCCTTCACTAATATCGCTTGATTCCCGGCTCATCATATAATTATCATTATATATCAGATCATTTCCCGTATTATACGGCGGATCAATATAAATCAATTTTACTGCTCCATAATAATTTTGACGCAGCAATTTCAGAACTTCCAGATTATCACCTTCTATATACACGTTTTCAGTATTACAACTATTTATACTATCTTCCGGTACAAACTTTAAGGTTTTACCGGCAATATCTTCTAATGCTTTTTTCTTCGCATTTTTTTTCCCGGCCCATGTCAATTCGTATTTTTCTTCAATGCCCTCTTCATATTCTCCTAATTCTTCTCTCAGTGCGTCAAAATCAATGGCTCCGTCTTTCATTACACCGGGAAAAATTTGGGCCAATTTTTTAATATTATCCTTCTTAATATGATTTATTTCTTCAGAAATCTTCCCTTTCATCCAGGCATCCTCCTAATTGAGTAAATTTATCACAAATTATCTCCGATATTCGATTTATATCGCCGGCATCAGCAATTTTTAAACACCGGTACAATGTCTCCCCTTGGTTCATATTTTTCGTATATGAGTTTTCTCCGTACATCTCTTCCTTCGTTGCACCGGAGACTAAATATAGCCTTAATGACTTTGCCTGTAACATTTTATATGTTTCATATAATTTATCGCTCCATTCTTCCCTTTTTATACAGGGAACGAATTGATAAACGGGCCTTAAATATAAATCTGCAATTTTTTCATTTGTCTTTCTCAGATTTGAGTATGCACCAATAATATCATAATATTTTACAAAACCATTTAAAGTGGTTACATAACTGTCAGATGCTCTGCTTTCTATAAATAAATCTTTCGTTTCCGTTACAATTTTGATGTCATACTCACCCGATGCATTTTTAAAAGATTCTCTCTCCAAATCCCATCTGTACACCTTATCAAATGGTATATTACATTGTAATATCAGATATAATTGTACAGCCGTTTCTGCAAGTATGCCCTTAAACTGCTTAATAGTCTTTTCTTCTTGTGTTCTTACGCTTAATTTTTGAGAGTAATCCATAGTATATTTGGCTTTTTCTCTGGCTATTTTAAAACAATTATTATATATAGCCGCAGGTGCATTAAATGCCAATACTATTCCGAAATCCAGTTTTACCTCTATAAAATACGGATAATTCTTATTTTCTTTATAAGCTTCGGCAAATTCTTTTCCAAAATCATTCACTGTCATCACCTGTTTATAAAGCATCATTTACAGCATGACGAAAAGCGGTCCCTTATCAAATATTTCACGACCATCTTTCCTTCTGAATCTATGGTAACATATTATTCCTGATAATTAAATTATTTTTATTTTTCGCAAATAGAAAGCTTAGACCACCGATTCTCTCGGTTCCTGCTTCAGTGCAATGTATCATCCCTCAATATCTCACTCAGATTACACCGCAAAAGACGTTTCCCTCCGATATAATAGGCAAGCCCGACAAATAACACAATAACCCCCGCAAATACCAGGATCGGCAGGACAGGCGCCTCCGCCCAAAATACCATAGGCTCCAGATAACTTGCGGTTACCGCAAACTGCACAAACAATACCGTAAGCGGCAATGTGATTAAAAGCGGTTTTCCGGCAATGACAAACGCTTCTATACAGAATATTTCCCTCATTTGCCGCGGTGTCAACCCGATAGACATGTATTGTGCAAACTCTCGCTTTCTCTGGCGCAAGAAGCCTAACGTATAGGAAAATACATTCGCGATGCCGATGACGGCAAGCAGTGCGCAGAACCCTCCGAGAATCATGACCAAGCCTCTCTCCATACTGTCATTGGAAAGTTTTTCCTGAACCCGGTTTTCGCTTACAACCTCATATTTCCGCTCCAGAATCTGCACCACCTCTTTTTCCAGATCATGCAGATCGTCAAAGTCGGCCTCACCCCCGGAAAAGATTCGAATACGGCTGTCAGATTCTGCGTTCTCTGTCGTCCCCGATATTTCTTTCCACATACTCACGGGAACAAAATGCACAAGTGTATAATCTTTATACTCTTCCCGCAAAACCGGAGCTGTCTGCGTATAGGACAAGACCGGAATCTCTATATTCTGATCCTTCACGCCAACAGAACTGAGTACAGCCGTCCTTCTATCCTCTTTCACAAACGGAACATACTCCCTGCAGCGAAAGTTACTGTTTATACTGTCCCAGATCCGGTTCAGTACAACCGCTCCTTCCAGATCCGGAGTAATTCCGATCTGAGAACAGTACGCTAAAAAGCTTGTATCATCCAATACGATGATCGGGACTTCCACACGATACTGTCTCTCATCCTCCGATATTCCTGCGACAGCATAAAGACCGCCCAGCTCCGTCAACGCGCCGCTTTGCCGATCCTCCGGCAGAAATTCCATTGCCTCCGCTTTCTGGTATACCGTGACTTCTTTCGCCCCGGAAATATTGCGTAATTCTTCTGTCAGGTCAAAATCCGATATGGCCGTATTCTTTACGGTGATCATCACGTCCCAGGCATCCTGATATCTTTCAAAATAGGTGTATCTCGTACTGATAGAAGAAAGGGTTGTAAAACAGAGCATGACAGAAAATCCAAGGAACGACAAAAGCAGCGATACGGCGGATATCCGCAATGACTTTTTCTGTGTCCGCAATGCATTCCCTGCCAGTTCCCCTTGTATCCCGAACAGCTTCGATAATATCCGGAAGCGTTTTCTTTTCTTTAACGGCAGACTGTCCGTATTCCGTATCGCTTCGAGGGGCGTCATCCTGCTCAGTTTTCTCGCAGGCATCCATGCTGAAAGTAATACGGTCAGAACAGACAGAAAAATGATGGCGGCAAACAGAAACGGATGATACCGGAAAACAGCTTCGTGACGTCCGCCCGCATCTTTCGCGAAGATATTGACGATTTTTATCAAACCGCTGCTGATCACAGCCCCGGCTAAACTGCCAAGCAGGATCGGCACTGCGCTGAGCGCCATCGCCTCCTGCAGCAGACAGACTCTGATCTGTTTCGGGGTGGCCCCAACGCTCGAAAAAATGCCGAATTGACGGATTCTTGCGTTCATAGACAATGCAAAAGAATTGCGGATGATCAAAATCAACGATATGACGGTCATCGTCAATATCCCGGCAAATAGCGCCATGAGCAGCGGCGGATCAGCGTCCTGCGGATCATGGATAAAGTATCTCGATAACAGCAGTTCATGATACTGTGCGGAAACATCCTCCGATCCAAGCAGCGCCGAAAGTAACGGCAGATCCCGATAAATCCTGCGGACATTTTCAAAATAAATATCGATCACTGTATTTTCTTTTCCTGACAGTTCCCGATTGATGACAGCTTTTTCCACATTTCCGAAATTCTGTATGGCAGACAGATCGCTTTCCGTGATCCTGCCGGCAATACGCCCCTGCCAGTCACCCTCTTCCAAAGCGATCCTCTCAATTTCATATACCCAGAAATTGTATCCGATACTGCATAAAAGCGACAGGAACATAGATGCGATCAGAGCCGCCGCCATCACCGACACGCCGGAGGCACGATTGTTTTTGATATAGCTTTTAGAATAATCTTTCCACATGCCGCTCACCTCCGTCTCTGGTCGCTGACGATCCTGCCGTCCTCCATCATCACGATACGGTCAGCTTCCAGGGCAATCTTCTCATCATGGGTAATGAGCAGAATGGTCTGTTTAAAATTGCGGTTGGACAGTTTTAAGAGGTCCAGAATCTCCCCTGAATTTTTCCGGTCAAGGTTTCCGGTCGGCTCGTCCGCCAGCAGAATAGCAGGCCGGTAGATCAATGATCTCGCGATTGCTGCCCGCTGCTGTTGTCCGCCGGATAACCGGCCGGGCAGACTTTCCATCTTATCCTTTATGCCCAATGTACTGACGATCTTCTCAAAATACTCCGGATCGGGCTTTCTCTTATCGAGCAGCATAGGAATAAGGATATTCTTTTCCACCGTCAAAGCGGGAATCAGATTATAGAACTGATAGACCAGACCGACCTTTCTTCTCCGGAAAATCGCAGCATCCGCGGCATTCAGGCCTCCGATATCGACACCGTCTATCATGACCGTCCCCTTTGTCGGTTTGTCAACGCTCCCCAGAATATGCAGAAGGGTTGATTTTCCGGA
>CAZKOR010000183.1:0-7612 GCA_964554405.1 uncultured Bacteroides sp.
AAAAGAGCGATATCTATTCTCTTGGTATTACTATGTTTGAGATGCTGACGGGCCGTGTTCCGTTTAACGGCGAAACAACGGTTGCCATTGCGATTAAGCATATTCAGGAGGAACTGCCTTCTCCGAGAGAATATATATCGGAGATTCCTGTCAGTGTAGAGCAGATTGTATATAAATGCTGTCAGAAGAGCCCGGATAGAAGATATCAGTCCATGGGAGAGCTGATTGTTGATTTAAAACAGTCTTTAATGCATCCGGACGAGGATTTTGTGAAAGTAATAGACCCGGATGAAGAAGCATCTACCAAAATGATTACGGATAAAGATATGGCGCAGATTAAGAGACAGAGCGACAGAAGAGATTCTATGGATGAAGCGATGCGCCTTAGGAGAAATGAAGAATATTACCGTGATGAAGATGAAGATGAAGACGAGGATGACGAGGACGAAGAAGAGGAATATTATGAGGATGAGGAAGACGACGATGAGGATGATGATGATGATTATGATCCCAAGATGGAGAACCTTACCACTGTTCTTGCAGTCGTAGCAGCGCTTTTAGTCGGCGGTATCATCATTTTTATGGTAGGAAGATACTTTAATATTTTTGGAGAACTGAGCGGATTGGGAAGAGAAGATGATGAAGCGCAGGAGGAACAGGCAGAGCAGGTAGAGATGATTGAAGTGGAGGGAAAAAGCCTTGATGAGGTGAAGCGCGCTTTGATTTCACTTGGTCTGACGCCTGAAATTGAATACGAAATCACACAGTCCTATGAAGAGGGCACTGTTATCAGGGCAAGTATAAGAGCCGGACAGATGGTAGATATCAACAGCAATGTTATTTTGACGGTTGCGGAGGGAGCCGATGCGGTTACTGTACCAAGCGTTATTGGAAAGTCTCAGACAGAGGCAACTTCTATTCTGGAGAAAGCCGGATTTGTGGTGAACGTGACACAAAGCTATGACTCTAATGTAGAAAATGGCTATGTCATTGCTCAGTCTCCTGAAGCGGAAAAGACAGCGCCTCCGGCATCCTCTATTACGATACGTGTCAGTCAGGGTGCGGAAATTACTAAAGTTCAGGTGCCGAATGTTGTTGGTATGGAAGAGATGGATGCAGTTGCCACGTTGACAGAAAGCGGTCTGAGTGTAGGAACGGTATCTCAGGTCAATAATGAAGATGCTGCACTTTATGATAAAATATGCTATCAGAGTTATTCGGTAGGCTCTTATGTTGATAAGGGAACAGTAATAGATTTGAAAGTCAGCATAGGTCCCTCGGCACGTTCCTACAGATATGCAGACAATATCACGGCGCCGACGGAGGATCCTGATTATCAAAACGGCATGAACGTTACCGTGACAATTATAACGGCGGACGGAACGCAGTTATTAAATACGCAGACCACTTCTTTCCCGGTGGGTGTTAATTATACGGGAATTAAATCCGAAACGGGAACGATACAGTTTAAGTTTGTTGTGACAACGGAAGCTACAACTACGACGAATCCGGATACGGGAGAGGTAACGACGACAGAAGGAACATCCATGGAAAAAACAGTAAACAGGGAAATTACGTTTACTGCAGAGTGAGGATAGATGACAGGAAAAATCATTAAAGGGATTGCAGGATTTTATTATGTGCATGTGGAAAATAAAGGCGTGTACGCATGCAGGGCGAAAGGAATTTTCCGAAATGTCAATATCAAGCCGTTAGTGGGAGATAATGTCTGCATTGATGTGCTTGACGAAGAGACAAAAGAGGGCAGTGTTACAAAGATACTGCCCCGGAAAAGCGAACTGATTCGTCCGGCGGTAGCCAATATCGACCAGGCATTGATTATTTTCGCAATCGTCAAACCGGCACCTAATCTAAATCTGTTAGACAGATTCTTAATTCGAATGAGACGGCAGAATCTCCCCAGCATTATTTGCTTTAATAAACAGGACATGGCTTCAGAAGAAGAAAAAGAGAAGCTGCGGAAAGTTTATGAAAATTGTGGCTGTCATGTCGTATTTATCAGTGCATTAGAGCAGGACGGTATGGAAGAGATAAGAAATCTTTTAGCCGGAAAAACAACGACCGTAGCAGGACCGAGCGGCGTAGGAAAATCAACGCTTATCAATGCACTTCACCCGGAAGCGGGAATGGAAACCGGGAGTATCAGCCGTAAAATAGAAAGAGGACGGCACACAACCAGACATTCGGAAATCTTTGCATTAGGAGAGGAAACCTATCTGATGGATACACCCGGATTTACTTCTCTTAGCATTTCGGAAATCCCAAAAGAGGAACTGGCTGCCTGCTATCCTGAGTTTGAACAGTACGAGCCATATTGCAGATTCGGAGGATGCGCCCATATAGGCGAGCCGGACTGTGCTGTGAAAGATGCGGTGGAACGCGGGGATATCAGCCGGGTGCGGTATGAGAATTATAAAGTGCTGTATCAGGAGCTGCAGGATGTGAAAAGGTATTAAAGAATGTAAAAGAAAGAAAAGGACACATGATAGAAGGTATATTCTTACTAGTTGCAATTTGGGTAGGTACAATGCAGCTGACAGGCTGCCTGGAAGAAATTGCGAAAGAAACACCAAGTCAGATAGCTCTTACAGACGTTACGTGGAAAGATTATAACGATGGGGAGTATGATACATTTCTTTATTTTTCTTTTAGTAACGGAAGTATAGTGGATAAAGAACTTCAGCATTGGGGTTTCGTGAAAAATATTGAATACAGGGATATTACCGGCGACGGAAAAGACGAAGTTATTGTGTACATGGACGAGGTTAATAACGTACATGATAATTTTACTGTGGTAGATTTTTTTAAAATAGAAGGGGATACGGTGACGGATATTTCTCCTTCGACAGATATTTCGGAAGTACCGGATATTGCATGGTTTGATACGGAAGTCGTGAGTGATTACACAGAAGAATATACGATTGTCCTTAAAATGGAAGATTATGGAAAAGCGCATGGCGCTTTGTATACAAAAATGGTGATAACAATCGGCTATGATAAAGAGTGCTGGAGAGTGATAAAGAAACAGGAAATACCGGACTGGAAAATTGCTTATCTCAACTATGTGACAGCAGATAACGATTTAATTAGTAACGGGCTTTTCTGGCTGGCAGATGTATATGGGGACGAGATTCCTGAACTGTTTTTTTGTGAAGATGACGAGCAGACCATTGTTTCTATTTTTACCTGTGTAAATAGGGAGGCAAAAGAGCTACAATATCGTCCTCACGATGGTGAATTGGAAGCATATGGAAATGGAATGGACTTTGATGAATTGTGGAGTATTTTGGGAAGTGTTGAATAGAGGTGAATCCTTTGTTAAGACAGATAAAATATTTTCAGGCTGTAGTAAAGCATAATAGCTTTTCAGAGGCGGCTTATGAATGTAATATTTCACAATCCGCCATATCACAGCAGATACAGGCATTAGAAAGAGAGTTGGGATTTCCGCTGTTGGAGCGAAAAAAGCGTAAGTTTGAGCTGACGCCCGCAGGGGAATTTTTTTATAAGAAAAGTCTTGTGCTGATTGCCGATTATGAGCAGATTGTCAGGGAGACCACAAGGTTAGCAGGCGGGGAACAGGAGTGTTTCAAGGTGGGGTTCTTACGCTGTTACAGCGGACAGGAGTTTCATCTTGCATTGGAGGAATTTACAGCAAAGTACCCCGATATTCCGGTGGAGGTTTTCTATGGCAATCACGATGAACTGTATCATATGCTTTTAAAGAATGAAATTGATTTGGCATTTAATGACCAGCGCAGGGCATTTTCTGATGAATTTATGAATATGCTCCTTACTTCTTCCGTAACGCATATAGAGATTGCGGGCAGGAATCCGTTGTCCTCTCTGGATAAAGTTACGGTGCAGGAATTAAAGAATATGCCGTGTATTCTGGTATCATCAGAAGCAGAAGAGGAAACGGAAGCAGAATATTACCATATGATTGTCGGTTTGCAGGGAGAAAAGCTGTTTGCCGATAATATGGAAGAGGCAAGAACGCTTGTAATCAGCGGGAAAGGATTTATGCCAAGCGAGGGAACGCCCATAGAGGGCAGTCTTGGTACGAATATCGTGAGGATTCCGTTATATCGCGGAAATGAGCCGGTGAAGCGGAATTATTGTGCTTTTTGGAAAAAAGAAAATGCGAAAAAGATGTCGGAGGAATTTGCTGAGATTTTAAGGAGTAAGTTTGAAGTGTGAAGATTGGCGGAATAAGGACATCGGATACGGGGCGAAGGGGAAATAGACCATGACGAATATTCGGAAAACAGAAGCCTTTTTGAGAGAGCAGTTTGCAAACTGCGCTTATTTTAAGGAGCATCCTGTCGATGGGGAGTACCGCCTGCAGCATTCCTACCGGGCGGCTCATGTGGCCGGAGAGATTGCCCGCAGAGAGGGATTGGACGAAGAAGGGTTGATAATCGGCGGACTCTTGCACGATGTAGGTTATAGTCTGCCCTTTGAGA
Source organism: uncultured Bacteroides sp. (assembly GCA_964554405.1). GTDB lineage: Bacteria > Bacillota > Clostridia > Lachnospirales > Lachnospiraceae > UBA3282. The sequence goes on from CAZKOR010000183.1 coordinate 4,488, forward strand.
CGGAGGACAGTTGGGTGGAGCATGGTCGCATGTCGGCACGGCTGGCGAGACCTTTTCTTGAACAGCTTGGTCTGGAATCGGAGCGTGTGCGGGAGATTTGCTATGGCATTGCAATCCATGTGGACGGTAAGGCGGATTTTTCGGGGGAGGCAACAGCTTTTGCCCTGAGCATCGGGGATGCGGATGACGTGGACCGCTTTGATGCCTATCGGATTTATGACGCCATGGAGTATGCGAATTTCCGAAATCTCAAGATAGAGGATAAGTGTAAATGGCTTAGGGAGAGACTTGACTGGATTAGTTGGCGGCTTGGAGAGAAGTCCGGCACAGAGACTGCCAGACAGATGATTGAGGAGCGTTTGCTGTACCAGCGGCAGTATTATGAGAAAGTGTTGGAGCAGATGAGACATAGTGAAGGGATTAATGTTTTATAAAAAAATATACAGTAAATCATTTTTTAAATCGTCGCTTTAAAGCGGCGGTTTTTTCTTATAGGATTAGGGTGGCAAAAGGTTTTTCAATAAAATGCTATCAGTAGATTACACAAACTGTCCTCAAAGCTGTCCTGCGAAAGAAGAGGAGATTTTCTTAATATTCCGTCTAAAGTTCAGCAATTTCAGGACAAGGATGTCCTGAAAAGCCCGATTAGAGCCTGGATGGCGAATATCGGGCGATTGCGTCCGTTTTCACAGCTATCCCGGAATATATAGAAAATCCATCTACTGAAGTCGGATAGCTGCGAGGACAATTTGTGTAATCTGCTGATATACAATTATGCAAGTACCTTTTGCCACCCTAATGTTATAGGTAATTATGCCATATCATAAGAAAAACTTATTATAAATCTCTGAAAATCGAATTGATAGATAAGGTTATTCAGAATAGAATGTAAGTGTAACAAAATGAAATGTATCTAATTGGAGAGAAACAATGAAGGAACTTATTTTATATTTTTCAAGGGCAGATGAGAATTATTTCGGCGGAAGTCTGAAATACATTGAAAAGGGCAATACCGAAGTTGTGGCGGAAAAAGCGGCTGCCATGACAGGCGCAGACTTATTCAAGGTTGAGCCTGTAAAGCCATATTCCGCAGATTACAATACCTGCATTGAACAGGCGAAAAAAGATTTACAAAGCGGTGTGCGTCCTGAAGTTGTGGCAATGCCGGAGAATATGGATCAGTATGATTTAGTGACAGTTATGTACCCTAATTATTGGGGAACAATGCCGATGCATATGTTCACAGTGCTTGAACAGATTAACTTCGAGGGAAAAACAGTCCGTCCGGTGTGTACCCATGAAGGCAGCGGAATGGGTAAGAGTGAAGCAGACTTAAAGAAATGCTGTCCGGGTGCAGTCATCAAAAAAGGTCTTGCAATTCAGGGAAGCAGCGTGGGAAGATGCGATGATATGCTGAAAAAATGGCTGTAAGCATAATAGGGGATGAAAATGAGTGATGAAACTCGGCTTACTATGCTATATGAAGATATGTATCAGTTTATGATAAAGAAAGATACAGATAAACTTGCGGATATATTTAGTGAGGAATTTTGTCTGCATCATATGACGGGAATGGTGCAGGAAAAACAGGAATTTTTGCAGGCAGTCCGTCAGGGAACATTAAATTATTTCTCTGCTGACCATGAAAAAATTGATGTTCAGATTACAGGGGAGCATGCTGTGGTAATCGGAGACAGTCAGGTTTTGGCAGCGGTATTTGGTGGAGGCAGGCATACATGGAGATTAAGGCAGACGATTTCCTGTAAGAAAGAAAATGACGCATGGCTCATGGAGAAGTCAGTTGCCTCTGTATATTGAAAGACTAGAAAATAGTGGAAAAAAGAGTGATAAGGAGCTAATTGAAAAATGCTGAAAACAAAACCGATATCATTGTTTCTTCTGATTTCGTGTATACTATTTCTTCTTTGTGGCTGCGGGGCATCAGGTGAATCGCAGGAAACGTCAAATAGTACAGAGATAAAAGAAAGTAGCAAAATTTTGATTGCCTACTTCTCAAGAGCAGATGAAAATTACGCTGTTGGATATATTGAAAAAGGCAATACAGCCATTATTGCTGAAATGATTGCAGATGAAACAGGCGGCGAACTATTTCATATAGAACGTGCCACATCATATCCCGAGGATTATGATGAATGTACAGATGAAGCAAAGCAGGAGCAGAATGAAAATGCCCGCCCTGCATTTGCAGAAGATAAGGATATTTCCGAATATGATGTGATTTTTCTCGGATTCCCTATATGGTGGGGAGATATGCCGATGCCGATATATACATTTCTGGAGGGACATGATTTTTCGGGAAAAACAATTATTCCATTTTGTACTCATGCGGGAAGCGGTTTATCCGGAACTGGAAAGAGTATAGAAAATATTTGTACTGACTCTGAAATTTTAGGTGGCCTTTCCATAAAAGGAGAAGATGCCCAAAATTCACAGGACAAGGCAAAGGAAACAATAAAGGAATGGTTAGACAGTTTATCTTATTAATAAAAGAAAGGATGCGGTGAAATGAAAAACATTTCTACGAAATGTGAAGTTATGATTTTGACAGGAGCAGGTCAGATTGGAATGGCGATTGCAAGACGTATGGGATACGGAAAAAAGATTATCATGGGTGACAAGAACTTGGAAAATGCGAAAGCGATTGCAGAAATTATGAATAATGCGGGATTTGATGTAGAGCCTGTGGAAATGGATTTATCGTCACGGGAATCTATTTTACAGTTAATAGATAAAGCATTAAGCTACGGAGAGATTAAAATGCTTGTCAATGCAGCAGGAGTATCGCCAAGTCAGGCACCCATTGAAGCTATACTAAAAGTGGACTTATATGGTACAGCGGTATTATTGGAAGAAGTCGGTAAAGTGATTGCAGAAGGTGGTGTTGGTGTAACGATTTCAAGCCAATCGGGGCATCGGATGAAACAGCTTACACCGGAGGAAGATGAGCAGCTTGCCATAACGCCAACGGAGGAACTGCTGAACCTTGAAATTTTGCAACCGGAAAATGTTAATGACACACTTCATGCTTATCAAATGGCGAAACGCTGTAATGAAAAGCGTGTCATGGCAGAATCCGTAAAATGGGGAGAAAGAGGAGCAAGACT
>CAZKOR010000184.1:0-7560 GCA_964554405.1 uncultured Bacteroides sp.
CAGGTCTGACAGGACGTAAGATTATTGTAGATACATACGGCGGATATGCACGTCATGGCGGCGGTGCATTCTCTGGTAAGGATTGTACGAAAGTTGACCGTTCCGCAGCTTATGCAGCACGTTATGTTGCAAAGAACATCGTAGCGGCAGGACTTGCAGAGAAGTGTGAAATTCAGTTATCCTATGCAATCGGTGTAGCACAGCCGACTTCCATTATGGTAGATACGTTCGGCACAGGAAAAGTATCTGATGAGAAAATGGATGAAATCGTTCGTGAGAACTTCGATTTGCGTCCGGCAGGCATCATCAAGATGTTAGACCTTCGCCGCCCGATTTACAAGCAGACGGCAGCTTACGGACACTTCGGACGTAACGATTTGGATTTGCCTTGGGAGAAATTGGACAAGGTGGATGTTTTGAAGAAGTATTTATAAAATAATGAGGCTGTTGCTTTAGCGGATAAAAATCCGTGAAGCGGCAGCCTTTTGTACAGTACGCTAAATACATTTTACAGGAATCAATTTATTTCTATTGTCTAATGGGATTACCATAGGTGTCATGCAGATAATAGCGCCTTCGCCAATCGCTTCGGGCAGATTATTTAATACGCTGAAATTTTTTAAAGCGTTCTTTCCGGGATCCGCGCTTTTTTTAATTTCAATAGGATATAGCGTTCCGTTATCCAGAATCATTAAGTCTATTTCCTTGCCGTTATTATCACGATAATAAAAAAGGCGGCTTCTGACATCGATTCCATGATTTACATAGCCTTTGATAATCTCTGATATGACATAGTTCTCAAACATTGCCCCTGCCATGGCGGATAGCTCCAATGCTCTTGGATTATTCCATAAAGAAAGATAACAGGCAAGTCCTGTATCCATGAAGTATAACTTAGGCCGTTTGATAATTCGCTTTATCGTATTTCCGGAATATGGAGACAGCATATAGACAAGACCGGAAGATACTAAGATTGATAACCAGTTATCCGCTGTTTTACGGTCGATTTCAATATCTTTTGCCATGTCGGCCAGATTTACTTCCTGCCCGGATCTTGCTGCGGCACAAGATATAAATTTCAGGAATTTCGATTCGTCCTTTATGGTAATGAAATCACGAATATCACGTTCCAGATAGGTCTGCATATATGCGCCGAAATAATCCTCTGGAAGCAATTCAGAGTCCGTTATGAGCCGTGGCATTCCACCGCGATATATTTTTTCAAAAATAGCAGTAACTGTATCGTCTGATTCTGTCACATTAATTTTATTTGGAAGAAATGGCGATGATTCCGTACCTTCAATTTCGGCTCTTGACAGAGAGTACATAGAAAGAATGCCAACCCTGCCTGCCAATGACTCGCTTACATTTTTCATCATATGGAACATCTGTGATCCGGTTAGATAATACATTCCGTTTTTGTTCGCCCGGTCTGTCCGTATTTTGATATAGGGTAATAATTCGGTTGCATATTGTATTTCATCAATAATAAGCGGGGGCTGGTATTGCTGTAAAAAAAGTTCAGGATCCTCTTTGGCAAGACTCCTAACTCTGGGATAGTCAAGAGTAACATATTGAATTTGTCCATTTTCTGCTTTTAGCTGGTTTAGAAGTGTTGTTTTTCCTACCTGTCTTGCGCCACATACCATAACAACAGGAAAATGTTCTGATAAATATTTTAATTTTGATTCCATAATGCGATGGATATACATAAAACACCTCCTTTATACAAAAAAGGAATTGAATTCCCTATTTGTATTATATCCGTTTTGCATATATTTATCAAGAACTGCTTTCAAAAGTCGGTTCTCTTTTTTTGCAAAATACTGTATAATAAACGCAGCAAAAGAAACGGAGAATCAAACATGGCTTTTACGCATCTGCATGTCCATACGGAATACAGCCTTTTGGACGGCTCCAATAAAATCAAAGAATATGTAAAACGGGTCAAAGAACTCGGCATGGACAGCGCGGCGATTACCGACCACGGTGTAATGTACGGCGTCATTGATTTTTATAAAGCGGCAAAAGAAGCAGGCATCAAACCGGTTATTGGCTGTGAGGTTTATGTTGCGCCTAACTCCCGTTTTGATAAAGAGCTGACAGGCGGAGAGGACAGATATTACCATCTTGTTCTTTTGGCAGAAAATAATACCGGCTATCAGAATTTGACTAAGATAGTCAGTCGTGGTTTTACGGAAGGATACTATTATAGACCCCGTGTGGATATGGAAGTGCTGCAGGAATTTCACGAAGGGATTATTGCGCTTTCCGCGTGCCTTGCGGGTGAAGTGCAGCGCTATATTCAGAAGGGAATGATAGAAGAAGCAAAGAAAACCGCAAGGAAATATGAAGACTGCTTCGGTAAGGGGAATTTCTTTCTGGAATTGCAGGATCATGGTATTCCTGCACAGAAAATGGTAAATACGGCGCTATTAAATATTAGTAAGGAACTGGACATCCCATTAGTGGCGACAAACGATGTCCACTATACGTATGCGGAAGATGAAAAATCCCACGATATCCTGCTCTGTTTACAGACCGGAAAGAAACTTGCGGATGAAGACCGTATGCGCTATGAGGGCGGACAGTACTATGTCAAGAGTGAAGAAGAGATGAAAGGTCTTTTCCCGTATGCGTGGGAAGCGGTGGAAAATACACAGCGCATTGCCGACAGATGCAATGTGGAGATTGAGTTCGGCGTCTATAAAGTGCCGCACTATGATGTGCCGGGTGGGCAGGATTCCTGGAAGTTTTTGAATGAATTGTGTGATAAAGGTTTAAAACAGCGGTATCCGGAGGATGACGGCACTCTGCGGGGGAGAATGGATTACGAGCTGGATATCATAAAGACAATGGGTTTTGTCGATTATTTCCTGATTGTGTGGGATTATATCAATTATTGCAGGGAGAACGGTATTGCGGTCGGTCCCGGACGTGGTTCAGCGGCAGGAAGTATTGTTTCTTACTGTCTGAAAATCACGGATATTGACCCGATTAAGTATAACCTTTTGTTTGAGCGGTTCCTGAATCCGGAGCGTGTTTCCATGCCGGATATTGATGTGGATTTTTGCTTTGAGCGCAGGCAGGAAGTAATTGATTATGTAGGCAGAAAATATGGTGCGGATAAAGTAGTACAGATTGTGACTTTTGGTACGATGGCGGCTAAAGGCGTTATCCGCGACGTAGGGCGCGTCATGGATTTGCCGTATGCTTATGTGGATTCGATTGCCAAAATGGTTCCGAAAGAATTAAATATCACAATAGACAAAGCATTGGAAATGAATCCTGAATTTAAAAGCCTGTATATGAGCGACGGGCAGGTACATGAATTGATTGATATGGCGAAACGGCTGGAAGGATTACCAAGACATACTTCCACTCATGCGGCCGGAGTAGTTATTTGTCCTGATTCGGCGGAAGAATTTGTGCCGCTTTCGAGAGGTGTGGACGGCTCCATCAATACACAGTTTACCATGACGACCATAGAAGAACTGGGACTCTTGAAGATGGATTTCCTCGGTCTGCGTACACTGACCGTCATTCAGAAAGCAGTGGAGTTAGTGGAGAAAAGTACAGGTGTAAAACTGGATATGGATAATATTGATTACAATGATGCGGCGGTGCTTGCCTCGATTGGCACAGGAAGAACCGACGGCGTGTTTCAGCTTGAAAGCGGCGGCATGAAAAGCTTTATGAAAGAGTTAAAACCACAGAGTTTAGAGGACGTCATTGCCGGTATTTCCCTGTATCGTCCGGGACCGATGGATTTTATTCCCAAATATATTAAAGGAAAAAATAACGTCGGTTCCATTACGTACGACTGCCCACAGTTAGAGCCGATTTTGTCACCGACTTACGGCTGTATTGTCTATCAGGAGCAGGTTATGCAGATTGTGCGGGAACTGGGCGGTTACACGATGGGCAGAAGCGATTTGGTGCGCCGTGCCATGAGTAAAAAGAAACAGTACGTCATGGAACAGGAGCGGAAGAATTTTACTTACGGCAATCCGGATGAGGGCGTGCCGGGGTGTGTGGCAAACGGGATTGATGCACAGATAGCAGACCATATTTATGATACGATGATGGATTTTGCCAAATACGCTTTTAATAAATCTCATGCGGCATGTTACGCTGTCGTCTCTTATCAGACAGCTTATTTGAAATATTATCACCCGGTAGAGTTTATGGCGGCGCTTCTGACTTCCGTTATTGATTTTCCGACAAAAGTGTCAGAATATATTATGGCATGCAGAAGTATGAATATCGAGATTTTACCGCCGGATATCAATGAGGGAGAAATAGGCTTTTCCGTTTCGGGAAATGCCATCCGCTATGCTTTGACGGCAATCAAAAGCGTGGGGCGCCCGGTCATTGAAATCGTAGTGGAAGAGAGAAAAAGACGGGGACCTTATTCAAACCTGAAAGATTTTATTACCCGTATGGCGGATAAGGAAATCAATAAACGTGCGGTAGAAAATTTTATTAAAGCAGGCGCATTAGACAGTCTGGGCGGTACGAGAAAACAGTTCATGAGCGTATATGTGCAGATTTTAGAGAGTATTCATCAGGATAAAAAGAACAATATGGCAGGGCAGATTTCGCTGTTTGATATTGCCGGAGAGGAGGAAAAAGAAAGTTATGAAATCAAACTTCCTCCGGTGGGTGAATATTCTAAAGAAATGAAGCTGAGTTTTGAAAAAGAAGTTCTCGGCATTTATGTCAGCGGACATCCGATGGAGGAATACCGGGACATTTGGCAAAAAAATATTACAAATACGACAACGGATTTCCTGTTGGATGAAGAAACTGACATGACTGTCGTAAAAGATGGGCAGCCGGTGACGATTGGCGGCATTATTTCAGATAAAAGACTGAAATATACGAAAAATGAAAAAGTAATGGCATTTTTACAGTTGGAAGATATGCTTGGTTCTGTCGAAGTAATCGTTTTCCCACGGGATTATGAGAAAAATTCAGATAAACTCACAGAAGACAGAAAAGTGTTTATCAAGGGCAGAGTGTCTGCGGAAGACGAAAAAGATGCCAAGCTGATCTGCGAGAAAATCACTGCATTTGAGGAAATTCCGAAGAAATTATGGATTAAGTTCCCGACTAAGGAACTTTTCGAGGAAAAAGAGGAGGAACTTATGGCGTCTCTCCATGATTCGGAAGGAAAAGACAGTGTTGTCATTTATATTGAGACCCCCAAAGCGATGAAGACTTTACCTCCGAATCAAAACGTAAACGCAGACAGCGATTTGATTGACAGACTGGAAACCCTGTACGGAAAGGAAAATATCAGAGTCGTATAAACACCGTCAAATCTGTTTCCGGAAAATATGAAAAAATATTGAAAACCCTCTGTAATTAAGGTAAAATAAAAGCGGTTGGTTATTTTGACCTATGGGAAAGGATGTGGGGATATGGCAAAAGAAATTAAGACAATAGGCGTTTTAACAAGCGGCGGTGATGCACCGGGTATGAATGCCGCAATTCGTGCAGTTGTCAGAAAAGCGATAGCGAACGGGGTTAAGGTAAAAGGTATTAAAAAAGGCTATCAGGGTCTTATGAATGAAGAAATTGTAGATATGGAGAAATGGCATGTAGCCGATACGATTCAACGCGGCGGTACCATTCTCGGAACGGCGCGCTGTCTGGAGATGTGTACGGAAGAAGGACAGCAGAAAGCGGTTGAAGTCTGCCATAAACATAAGATTGACGGACTTGTTGTCATCGGTGGAGATGGTTCCTATCGCGGTGCACAGGCGCTTTCCAGACTGGGAATCAATACGATTGGCTTACCGGGAACGATAGATTTGGATATTGCCTGTTCAGAGTATACGATTGGTTTCGACACGGCAATCAATACGGCGATGGAGGCGATTGATAAAGTGCGTGATACATCCTCATCCCATGAAAGATGCAGTATCATCGAGGTTATGGGAAGAAATGCAGGCTATATTGCACTCTGGTGCGGTATTGCCAATGGTGCGGAAGACATTCTTCTGCCTGAGAAATATGACTATAACGAGCAGGGAATCATCAATAATATCATTGCTAACAGAAAACGCGGTAAGACGCATCATATTATTATTAATGCAGAAGGAATCGGACATTCCACTTCCATGGCAAGGCGTATTGAAGCTGCTACCGGTATTGAAACAAGAGCAACGATTTTAGGATATTTGCAGCGTGGCGGTGCACCGACCTGTAAAGACCGTTATTATGCTTCCATCATGGGCGCTTATGCCGCTGATATATTGTGTCAGGGCAAGACAAACAGGGTTGTCGGCTATCAGCATGGAGAGTTTTTGGATTTTGATATTGAGGAAGCCTTGAATATGCAGAAAGGTATTCCCGAATATGTTTATGAAGTCAGCAAGGTTCTTGCGCTTTAATCGGATTATAAATGACTTCCTTGCAGACAATGGCGTCATGCGGGGAAGTTTTTTATCTTAGAGGAAACTGCGCTCTAGAGTATATCACATGATAACAGTCGGGCGGAAAGGATAGTAGGTATGATAACAAGTCACGCAAACAAAAGCGTTAAAGAAGTCATACAGCTTGTGCAGAAAGCAAAGGTGAGAAAGGAACGGGGACTTTTTGTCGTGGAAGGTGTCAAAATGTTTCTGGAAGCACCTGTAGAGAGGATAGAGCAGGTTTATATCTCAGAGAGCTTTGCAAAGCAGATGCCTGCCGTTTGTCAGGAAAAACTGGCATGTTTGCATATGTCTCACGAAACTGTAACAGATGTTATTTTTGAAAAAATGTCAGATACAAAGACCCCGCAGGGAATTTTGTGCGTTTTAAAACAGCAGAGCTATCGGCTGGAAGAAATGCTTGCTGCGCAAAACCCGCTTTTTGTGCTTTTGGAAGATATCCAGGATCCGGGAAATCTCGGCACTATATTCAGGTCAGGTGAGGGAGCGGGGATAACAGGCGTTATAATGAGCGAAAATACGGTGGATATCTATAATCCCAAGACAATTCGTTCCACGATGGGCTCTATCTACCGGATGCCTTTTTTATATACGCCGGACATAGGCGTAATGATAGAAGAACTGCGCAAAAAAAAGATTACTGTTTATGCCGCCCACTTACAGGGAGCGAAAGATTATGATATGTGCGATTACGGGACAGGCACCGCTTTCCTAATCGGCAATGAAGCAAACGGTCTGCGTCAAGAGACAACAGAGAAAGCGGATATCGCTGTAAAAATTCCGATGAAGGGGAAAGTTGAGTCGCTCAATGCCGCGATAGCTGCTTCCATATTGTTGTTTGAGGCGGCAAGGCAGAGGAGAACGATAAAGTAATAGTTTTAGTTGACATATCATTTCCTCAATGCTACACTTAATTCACTGACAGGAAGGAGTGAAAAAATGATTAAGTAGTCTATCAATTAAAATGTAACATGAATAAGCAATTTGGTACAGTGATGCGTTTTATTTTTGTTACCTGAAAGATAGACTGGTTATCATTCAATATACATATTTCCATTTATACGGAGTATTTCTTTATGTAGAATGAAGGCGAATGATTCAGTTGTGAATTGTTCGC
>CAZKOR010000185.1:0-7553 GCA_964554405.1 uncultured Bacteroides sp.
CAACTACGGATTTCTTGTTGCAGAAACGAAATGGAATTCATCATGTTAATTTGATTGATTTTATGAAAGAAGGAAAAACATTTTAATCTCTTTTCATCATGACCAACTTCGACAATGGAAACGTAACCCTTTATCATGGTTCAAAATCGGGGATTCGGGGCGCTATTGCGCCGATCAGTCGGGAATCCTGTGATTTTGGCAAAGAGACTTGGCAAACAGTACGCTGCTTTAACAGAAAAAGCCTGTCAAAAAATAAAAATTCTTGACGAACATGAGCTTTCTGAAAATGATCGGGATAAATTAAAAAAAGAAAGCGAAGCAAATCGTTCTAAAGGTATTGAAATGGCAAATGAAATCTGCCGAAAAAAGCGATTCCGGGAGTTAACCGTTATTCAGACGAAAGCAGATTTCCACCTTTGCGCCGCCGGTTTCTTCCGAATTTGTGAGTAATATCCTTCCGCCATGTTTTTCAGCTGCTGTTTTAGCAAAAAATAATCCAATACCATAATGCGCATCGCCGCTTCTGCTTGTATCATCCATAAAAAATTGTTCTGCTCCATGTAGTAATGCTTCTTTGGTAAATCCATTACCGGTGTCCTCAATAGTAAATGCTAAATTCTCATTCTTTTCTTCAATATAGATATTTATTGTACCGCCTTCTTTTGTATGTTCTACCGCGTTTTGAATAATATTCATAACAGCCCGTATCACCTGATCATACATAACATTTACTATTTTGCTGTTCCACTGCTCTTTCCAGTTGATCTTAAGGTGGTAAACTTCTGCCAATCCGGATGTCTGCTTTCTTATATCACCTAGAAGGTTTTCTGTCATCACTTTTTCCGGCGTATTTGGATAACCATCTACCGATTTCGTTACATCTATTAATTTTTGTACGTAATTATGTATCTGTACTGCGCTGTTTATAATATAAACAACCATATTTCTCTGTTCTTCTGTCAGTTCCATCTCAGATAGCAACTCTGCATTTCCTCTCACAACGGTAAGCGGGGTTTTGATATCATGTGCCAATGCAGACATTTGTCTGTTTTTATCCTGTTCTGTCTTCCATTGCCGTTCCAGAGAATCTTTCAATGCAATTCTCATATCATCTATGGACGACAGACAGTCATCAAACTCTTTTATTCCGGAATAGGACACTTCATATTCCAGATCCTGATTCTTGATGTTCTCTACTGCCTTCATTACCGGCTGCATTTTTCCTTTTATCTTTTTTCCGAAACGTACGGATGACAGTATTATAATTGCTGTTCCACCCAGAATGACCATAATGATCATCAGGTTCTGTGGTCCTATGAAGTGTTCTCTTAAAAATGCGGAATGATATTGCGGAGTCAGGCTGTACTGCAAGACAACATACTCCTTCGGACGAGAAATCACTTTATAAAAATACTTTCCTGAGGCATTTCCGTGATTTGCGACATGCCAGGCAATTTCAACGGAATCTTCTGACATATCTCCGCCGAGTTTCTCACCGTTCATAGAAAAAATGACATAATGACAAAGCGGGGGAATCATATCCTCCGTCACTTCCTTCGCATTCTGAATCAAATCATAAGCTTCATTGATCTTCCGTTCTGCGTAATTAGCCGCATATATAATGCCTGTGTTTACGAGAATATTGAATATGAGAATTGTACACAAACCCAAGGTGCATAATGCGCCAAGCATAACCAGTACATATCTCATGAAGATTCCACTCAATGTATTGCTTTTTCTTATTCTTCCCATTTATATCCGATTCCCCAAACTGTTTTTATTGGCATATCATTATGATCTGAGAGTTTTGCCCTTATATTTTTGACATGCGTGATGATCGTGCTGTCATTACTTTCGCTGTCGAATCCAAATACCTGTTCCAGAATCTGCTCTTTTGAAAAAATCTGTCCTCGATTTTTGGCAAGGAACTCACAGATATCATACTCAGCCTTCGTGAGAGGAATTTCTATATTATCGATCAGCATTTGCCGTAAAGACAGATTAAAACAGATACGACCGAGGGCCATTCTGACAGAATGCTCACGATGTTCCCGTCTGAGATGCGCGGCAATTCTCGCACGAAGCTCCATGACTCCGAATGGCTTAGAGATATAGTCATCTGCTCCCAATGACAATCCATTGACTAAACTATTTTCTTCCGTCTTTGCTGTGAGAAACAAAATAGGGCAGTCAACAAGCCCCCTGATTTTTGAACACAATGTAAATCCGTCTGTTCCGGGCATCATAATGTCCAGCAAAATCAAATCATAAAGATTCAGTTTTTCCATGTTTAGTTCAAGCGGATTACTCACTTTTGTGACCGAATGTCCATCCTTATTCAAAATGTTTCCGATCATGTCAAGAATGGCCGCATCATCATCAACCGCTAATATGTTCGCCATAGTATTCCTCTATTCTGATATTTTGTTTCCTTCGAAGCGCGATGCCCACAGTAAATAATATATCATACTGATTACCGTTAATATACAATAGATTGGTATTACAGCCTCCAATTCATCGACTGCACCGGCTTCTCCCAGTGCAAGTTTCAGGTAAGTATATGGTATTCTGGCGGTCCATGAAACAAATGTATATTTCCAGATATAATCTCCAAGCCCGGTAAGCATCAATGCACTGACAAGTCCGGACAGGATTCCCGCTCCAACGGACACTCCTTCTCCAAACTGAAACGCCAAGATCATCTGCCATATATAGAGCGGGATACTGCTGCACCACATATTCAATGCCGCCATCATACATTTTCCTATGTTTACTGTATTGCTCTTAAGAATCATGCAGAAACCGAACCCAAATATGACGGCTGTCAATAATAATGAAAACATGCTTAAAATAAGTAAAAGCAATACTTTTGACAAAAATGCCGACGTCCTTTTGGGTAAAGTAAGCAGATTCTGAAAGTCTCCGGCATTTTGTTCCTGTTTTATCATGCCTGCGGTAAATATTCCAATCAGTATAGGAAATCCTGAGCCAACTGTCTGATAAAAAGCAATGATTTTTGTATTCTCATTCCAAGAAGAAAAAGAATAATAGATTAAAAACAAAGCACTCGTTATTACCGGAATCAAAATATGTGCAAGTGTAATAGGAGTCCCTTTCATTTTCAGCAAGTCTGCATGGAGAGTCTTTCTGAACATTTTTATTTTACCTCTCTTTTTTCAAACCAATTTAGAAATAAAATAGTTGCAAAAACGAAGCATATGATAGATAAGCAGATTCCCGGAACAACTGCTCCCATATCCAATAGTGGATTTCCGACTTCTGCCGGGAGGCCGTTTGGCAATATGCGGAGAAACGGACATAAAATCCGCATAGGAATCGCTGAAGCAAGTAAATACCACTTTCCGGTTGATGCTATAACGGTACCTCCAACCGTAAGAAACAGGCAGCTCAGTAATTCCGCAATCATTCCGAAGCGTGCACTTAAAAATAAAAATACCGGTATCTCCCATAACTGCGTGGCAGTAAGAAGCAATACAGTGATCGCTGATCCACGTAATGGAACACGAGTCGATAATAAAAAACCGCCTAACGAAGCACCTGCAAATACGATCATATTTGCAGTCAGTACCACGCAGCTCATATAGATGGTTTTTCCCATCATCAATTTTCTTTTGCTTGTAGAAAGTGTCATCAGGTGATAATAATTTGTCTTTTTTTCCTGCATCATGGAAAGGTGACAGATAATTGCAAGCATGCCGGGCAGCAGCAGTGTATACCACCAGTTCCACACACTTTCTGCATAAGCATTCGTCATTCCTAATGTAAGTATAAACGCCAAAGTAAATGTGATCAGAGGAAATGCCCAGATAAATCTCCGGCGCATCGACCGTTTTGTTTTCTGATATTCTGCTTTCACTATATTAATCATAGATTTCACCAGCCTTTCCGGTTTCTCTTACAACATTCATAAAAAGATCTTCCAAATTCTGTCCTTGTTCAAAAGGTCCCTCGTATCCCAAAATACCATTTGAAATAATGCCCACATAATCTGCAATCAACTGTACTTCTGAAAGAATATGACTGGAAAGAATGACCGTGATCCCACGCGCAGGAAAGGAACGTATCAGTTCACGGAGTTCCTCTATTCCGATAGGATCCAGTCCATTCATAGGTTCATCTAAGATCAGAAGCTTTGGTTCTCCTAATAATGCCATGGCAATGCCAAGTCTTTGTTTCATTCCCAAAGAAAACTGACCCGCTTTCTTTTTTCCTGTATCTGTAAGCGAGACGATTTGTAATACCTCATCAATCCTTTTTTCATCCACACCAAGCAGTAACGATCTGACTTTCAGGTTTTCCCTTGCGGACAGATTTTCATAAACTGGCGGATTTTCAATCAGTGTGCCTATCTCCGACAGGATTTCTCTGCTCCATGGTTTTCCGTCGAAATAAATCTCGCCTGCAGTCGGCTTTAGAACACCGGTAAGCATTTTTAAAGTAGTAGATTTTCCGGCTCCGTTAGGTCCAAGCAGCCCGTAAACTTTTCCCTTTGCTATATTGAGTGAAACTTTATTCACCGCTTTCTGTTTCTTAAAAGACTTACAGAGATCTGTAGTTTGAAGCATCATTTCCATATTGATTCCTTCTTTCTTTTTTTATATATTAAGCATAGCGGAAAAAAATAAAGATTTAATGAAGAAAAGATAAAATAGCGTTAGACATCGGTGTCCAATAGAAAATTAACGATATTTCTCGTTTTGTGTCGTGTTCTTCATCATTGGAAAAGAGTAATCTGTATGAGAGAGGAGGAAATCTAGTGAATCCAAAAGAGATAGGAGCCTTTTTAAAACAGCTTCGTAATGAGAAAGGAATCACACAGGAAGAGTTGGGAGAAATTTTAGGCGTTTCAGGAAGAAGCGTTTCCAGATGGGAAACAGGGACAAATTTACCAGACCTTAGTATTTTGGTACAGATTTCTGAATACTACAATGTAGAAATCAAGGAGATTTTAAATGCAGAAAAGAGAAGTGAGAACATGGATAATAAATTAAAAGAGACATTATTAAAGGTTGCTGATTACAACGAATTAGAAAAGCAAAGAGCTGCAAGAAGCGGAAATATTTCATTTTGTATTATGTTTCTGATCTGTGCCATAACAATTATAGTGCAAATGCTAATGACAGGTAATCTCTCCTTGATCATAGGAGAAACGATAGTTCTGCTTGCCGGAGGTCTGATATACATTTTCTTTATTGTAACAAATGGGGCATGGAATGGGTCATTGGTAAAAAGTACGCCTAAGAATGATTTTATTGTAAGTCTGATATGCGTAGGAATATTTAGTATAATATTTTATCTGTTGTTAAAGAAATATACGACTGAGCCACAGGCTGGTATCATAGCAGTTTGCTTTTTAATTGTTCTTTCAGCAATATCGTATGCTTTACTTAGAGGGCTTTCGTATCTTTCACGGAGAAAATCTGATAAAATAAGAGATTAAAACATTGTGTAGGAGAGAAAATGGATTTTAATGACGAGAAAGATTATATCATGCGTATCATCAAAGAGGTAGTAAGGGTGCTTTTTTCACTGATGCTTGGAAAACAATATAAATCTGTTGAGTTACCGGACGAAAATAAATATGAGGTTTCGGGAAAAGCACTAAAGGAATTTGAAAAAATGGTTGATGAGGGTTTCATAAATGAAGCTGAGAATATATTGTTGGAAAATATTGACTATTCCCAAAAAGAAGAAATTCTCGCGGCAATATTATTTTACAAATATATTGGCGAAAAAGACAGTGATTTCCTGACAGAGCATAACTATTCAAAAGAAGAAGCGCTGGATGGCATTAAAAGATTGGCAGAATATCAGGGATATGGTCAAATAAGCTCATTATTTACGGAAGCCTGACTATGCTTTGTTGAGCGCAAAGGCTGTCAAGGGGGGATATGTCCCCCCCTTTAATCTTTCCATCAGGTCATATTTCTAAAGAATTGACTTCAATTTTTCGGTTTCCGTATCTATCACCTTTTTATCAATTCTTTGAAATAAGATTTCCACTTCAGGAAGTAAATAACCGGGTGAAACCGATTGCTTTTCCCATTTGTTATGGATACCCAGCCATTTACACACTTTCTCTGATGAAAATGGTAAAAACGGGGACAGCAGGACTGCCAGATTGGCAATGATCTGAACGCATTGATAAAGGGTATTCTCACATGCTTTCCTATCAGTCGTTCTGGTGATCCAGGGCTGCTCCGTATCAAAAAACTTATTTGCATACCTTACGAAGTCAAATATTTCGGCAATTGCGTCTTTAAAAGAACCGTTCTCGATCTGCCTGCCGACGGAGACAAACAATTTATCAATAGAATTGTTTATGGCCGGATCATTTTTTCCTTCCGGTATGATCCCGTTTAAATATTTTGTAATAAACGTTAGCGAACGATTTACAAAATTTCCGTATGCTCCGAGCAGTTCACCATTGTGACTATGCACATATTCTCTCCACGAAAAATCAGCATCCTTCTTTTCCGGACCATTTGCCAGAAAAAAGTAACGAATGGAATCTGCTTCATAATGGTCTAGGAGATCTTTCACCCAAATGGCGTAATTCTGGCTGGTAGATATTTTTCTTCCTTCTAAAGTCAGATATTCGCTTGAAACGATTTGATCCGGCAAATGCCAGTTTTCACCATTTGCCAGCAAAAGCGAGGGCAGAATAATTGTATGGAAGGGAATATTATCTTTTCCGTGTACATAATAATGTTTCGCTTCTTTGCCCCAGAGTTCCTGAAAATCAGCATCTCTCAATTCAGCTGCTGTTTTACTTGCCGATAGATATCCCAGCACATTCTCCGCCCAGATATAGATTGTTTTGTTTTCGTAACCATCTTTGGGTACCTTTATTCCCCATTCCAGATCTCTTGTCAAAGCGCGGTCTCTTAAACCTTCTTCAATATACTTATTGGTAAAGGCTATCGCATTTTTCCTCCATTTCGGATGATGGTCGACCAGTGCTTTTAATTCAGCTTCTAATTCAGTGATTGCTATATACAAATGTTTTGATTTTTTGAAGCTGATGGGCTTTCCGCAAACGGCGCAGATCGGCTCCACAAGATTTTCCGGTTCGAGCACCGTACCACAAGCATCACATTGATCTCCTCTGGTGTCTTCTCCGCACTTAGGACATTTCCCTAATACAAAGCGGTCAGCCAAAAAGGCACTACAACTTTCACAATATGCCTGTGGAACCTCTTTTTCGTAAACGTAGCTGCTTTCATACAATTTTTTATGAAATTCCTGTACGAATTCTTTGTGTTCTTCCGATGATGTTTTTGTATATACATCGTAACTAAACCCCAGCCTGTTAAAGCATTCTACAAATTCCTCATGATAAAGATCACTGATTTCCTGCGGAGTTTTCTTCTCCTGCTTCGCTCGAAGCGCTACCGGAGTTCCGTGGCAGTCACTTCCTGATACAAAATATACATTGTCTCCGATAGCCCTGTGATATCTGGCCAATACATCCCCGGGCAATAATCCCGCTATGTGACCGATATGCAAAGAACCATTTGCATACGGCCATG
>CAZKOR010000186.1:0-7449 GCA_964554405.1 uncultured Bacteroides sp.
TAGATGAGAGCGAGCTGCCGTTAGAGCTGCCGGAAGTAGAAAGCTATATGCCGACGGACAACGGAGAGTCACCGCTTGCGAAAATGACTGATTGGGTCAATACAACCTGTCCGTGCTGTGGCGGTCCGGCAAAGAGAGAGACCGATACTATGCCTCAGTGGGCGGGGTCTTCATGGTACTTCCTACGATATACGGACCCGAATAATAAAGATGCGCTTGCAAGCAAGGAAGCATTGGACTATTGGATGCCTGTAGATTGGTATAACGGCGGTATGGAACATACCACTCTGCATTTATTGTATTCCAGATTCTGGCATAAGTTTTTGTATGATCAGAAAGTAGTACCTTGTCCGGAGCCGTATGCTAAGAGAACTTCTCATGGCATGATTCTTGGGCTGAACCCGCATAACTATGCAAATCTGCCTGCAAAAGAGCAGGAGAAACTGCTTGCTGAATATGGCAGTGAGAAGGCGGCAAGAGAAGCACTCAAAGAAAAATACGGTGAGATGGCGGACCATCCGGTTGTCAAGATGTCCAAGTCCTTGGGAAATGTGGTAAATCCGGATGATATCGTATTAGAGTACGGTGCGGATACGCTCAGAACCTACGAAATGTTTATCGGTGCATTTGAGATAAGTGCCGCTTGGTCGGAAGACGGTGTAAAGGGATGCCGCCGTTTCTTGGAAAGAGTATGGAAATTACAGGATATTATGAGTGATGAAGCAGGCTATTCCAAGGATATGGAAACTAAGATGCACCAGACGATTAAAAAAGTCAGCAATGATTTTGAAAATCTGAAATATAATACGGCGATAGCCGCTATGATGGCGTTAATCAATGATTTCTATAAGAAAAACGAAGTAACAAAGGGTGAATTTAAGACGTTAATCACGCTGCTCAATCCGGTAGCGCCGCATATTACCGAAGAGTTGTGGCAGAAAGTAGGATTTGAGGGCAGAGTATATCAGACCATATGGCCGGAATATGACGAAGCGAAAACCGTAGAATCGACAGTGGAAATTGCAGTGCAGATTAACGGCAAGACAAGAGCAACACTTCTTATCGGGAAAGAAGATCCGAAAGAGGATGTTATTGCAAAAGCAAAAGAAACCATTGCAGATAAGCTGACGGGAACCATTGTAAAAGAAATTTATGTTCCGGGCAGAATTGTCAATATTGTTCAAAGGTAAAGAGATTCTAAAACTTCACATGGAAGAATGCCCTGAAAAATGGGCATTCTTCATTTCTTATTTTTGCGGAATAATGCTATCATCTTATCCATTTTTGAAATATCCTCCGGCGAAGCATATTTCCGTATGGTTTCCACAATCGTGTCGATTTCCTCATCTGTAAAGCTGATGTGATTTTCTTTTCCGCGTTTGGATACTGCCATTAAAAAAGGCAGCATTTGTTCTTTGGAAAGAGAGCTGCTTTCAAAGACAAGCATCTGCAAAAAATCCAGTTTTGATTTGTCAATGTGGGCAACATCAGGGTCATCTAACCAGGACGCCATAGGCAAAACCTCCAATCAAATTTTTATTTACTAAAATTTTCATACATTGCTTTCTGTTCGGGAGAGAGCATCCCCATAAGAATATCTTCCATGGAAGGGGATGCGGAAACACCGTCTGCGCTGTCAGTTCCCATGTCGGGGAACATTTCCTGCATTGCGCTCATTGTCTGGCTCATTTCCTGATACATTTCCATTGTCTGGAAGATAGATTCCATCTGTTCCAACTGTCTGATTTCCGTCTGTGTACAATATGGCTTAAGTTCACGGCAGAGCTTTTTGATATCCGGTTTTCCCGGTTCGATAGAGTCCATAGCAGCCGCCCGGATTTGAAAAGGGTGGTTTCTGACAAAATCCATTGTATATCGAAGTTCCATATATTTAATATAGACAGCCATGTTTTTTTGCATAGAAGGCTCTATGTAAGGGAGGAGGACTTTTAATTTCTGTATTTGATTGTTGGTATATAAGGCATCAAATGCCATTACGCCTGATGAATCCTCTTTCATTGTTCCCTGTGCCTTTCAGTGCCTGTATTAACTGATAAAGTATATGCATGTTAAGAGAAAAATAGGCTCGCTTATGGAGCCTATTTTTCAGATGTGCATACTAGAAGTGAAAAAAATTTAGAAGATGGAATTACCGCCGCAGCAGCTAAGAAGAAGTAACAGCCAGATAAGAGAACTGCATCCACAGCCGCCATCATTGTTGTTGAATAAGCTGAGACCATTATTGCCGCCACAGCCGCATCCGCCGTCGTTATTGTTGCCGCAGATAGAGAATAAGATAATAAGCCAGATTAAAGAACAGCATCCGTTATTTCCTTCTCTTGTGTTGTTGCATCCGCATTGAGTTGCTGATAAATCACTCATGTTTATTGCCTCCATATTTTTATTTGTTTTGTTTATGCTTTATCTTATGTATATGGCAGGTCCAGGTTTCCGCAAAAAAAGATAAATTTTTGACAAAAAGATGACGGACGGAAAAAATGATGATATAATGCTAAAATAGTGAGGAGAAGACGATGAATATAGAAGTACAATGCTGCGGTATTGCAATTTTATTATTATTATGGATATTCGCTTTGAGAAATAAGCCGTTAGAACTTTATTCGGTGAAGCTTTTTTTGATTACTATGGGCGTCACCTCTTTTTGTGTTGTCATGGATATTACATCGATTGTGGCAATTAACCATATGGGGCAGATTCCGGGATTTTTGCTGGCACTTATCTGCAAGACCTATATTGCTTCACTTGTATGGGTCGGATATTTTGGGCTGCTTTATTCCGGCACCGATATGGTAAGAACCAGATACGAACACATAAAGCGGAATAAATTATATACCGTATTGGTAATCGCCGGTTCTGTTTTAATATATGTTCTGCCGATTTACTATTACCTGGATGGCAGAACGGTTTATACATACGGACCGAGCTGTATGGCGACTTATGCCTTTGCCCTTTTATTTGTTCTGGTTACGCTATACAAAGTAATAGCCGGTGGAAAAGAAATGAATGCCAAGCGCAGGGGAGCTGTAATTACATGGATAACGATCTGGATCATTGCGGCATTGATACAGTTTATGAATGCCAAATTATTGTTAGTTGGTTTTGCGTCCGTGCTTGGTATGTTTATTCTTTTCTTTGAACTGGAAAATCCGGAAGCAAACCTGGACAGAGAAACAAGCGCCTACAATGCTCACGCGCTTGGTGAATATATGCAGCAGTTTTATGAAAGAAAGGAAGCTTTTGCAGCGATTCTGCTTGCCTTTGCGGATGCGGGCAGACAGCATGAAGGCGGCAGAGCTGTCCGTTGGGAAACGTTTTTACCGGAAATAGTAGAGTATTTGAAAAAGATAAAAGATGTAAAAGTGTTTAAAACGCCGGAACGCGAACTGATTTTAATTATTCCTGAAGAGGAAAGAATGCAGGAAATTTTTCTGATGCTGAAAGAACGCTTTGAAAATCCATGGTATGATAAGAATGAGAAAGAGACTCTCATATTGAATCCATATTATGTATTGTTGGGCGATTCCTCTATTATCCGAAATGAAAATGAGATTTTCCGGATGCTTCGTTATTTCAGACTGGAGGGTAAGAAATCAGAGAAACATATTACGATACTTGATGAAAAGACAGTAGGAATGTTAAGGGAAGAGGAAATTGTAGAACATATGATTCTTTCCGCTCTGGAGGAAGACAGAATTACCGTCTTTTATCAGCCTATCTATTCCACGAAGAGCAAAACATTTGTGTCGGCGGAAGCGCTTGTGCGGATTCGTGACAGGGACGGCAGCATTGTTCCGCCCGGAAAATTTGTGCCAATTGCGGAAAAAACAGGGCTAATTGCCCGGATTGGAGAGGTTGTTTTTGAAAAAACATGTGCATTTATCAGTGAAAACAGCTTGAGGAAGCGGTACGGCATCGAATATGTCGAAATCAATCTTTCCGTGAAACAATGTGAAAAAAGAAAACTTGCGGAACAATTTATCCGGATTATGCAAAAATATCATGTGGATCCGTCCTGCATTAATTTGGAAATTACGGAATCCGCATCGATACAGACCAGACATATTTTTCTGGAAAATGTACAAACACTGCTAGACTACGGCGTTACATTTTCTCTGGATGATTTTGGAAGCGGAGAAAGTAATCTGAATTATATTGTGGAAATGCCGGTGTCTATCGTAAAGTTTGACAGAGGTATGAGTCAGGCATATTTTGCTGATTCCAAAGCCAAATTTGTAATGGAAGCAGCTATGCGCATGATTCATGATATGAAATTGAAGATTGTATCAGAAGGTGTGGAGACAAAAGAACAGATGGAAACGATTGTCGCCCTCGGTATTGATTATATACAGGGTTACTATTTTTCCAAACCGCTGCCGGAGGATGAATTTCTACATTTTATCGGAGAGCAGAATGAAAACGTACATTAATTTTTGAGCCTTTCGAAAAGTTGCACAATACCATATTTTGTTTCTTGTTTCCTATTTTGGCATCATTTAAAACTATATCTTGATAAAAAAGAAAGGTTAACGATATTTCGTTAATCTTTTTTCTATTTGTTAAATAATTTGGACTGTGATATAAAAAGGATAATTCTAAAAGACGAAAGGAGAAATGAAAATGAGTAAAAGAAACATGAGAAAAATTGTCGTGGCAATAATGACAGCGGCTGTTGCTGCCGGTACGGCAGCAACAAATGTTATTCCTGTATTCGCGGAACCCGGTGAGGAAAGCGGGAACAGTATTGTTTTGGACGAGGGAGAAATCGTGCTTGATACGGTGGATATCGACATGCTGCAGGAAGAGTTAGACAGTCTGGAAACGGAGCTTCCTGATACATCAAAGCAGCCTTATTATGATATTGCAAGAAAAAGCCGGCTGAATTCCAAAGGTATTATTGATTATGAAAATGGAACAGTAGTAATTGATTCTTCGGATTTTGTATATTTAGCAGATGAAATTGATATGCTGGAGTCTGCATATAAAGCAAATACGGTGTCTGCGCTTCATGCGATGGGAACTTCTTTTCATGCAGATGGCTCAATAAGTCATGAAACGAGTGATGAAGGAATTCCCGGAGAAGAAGCTGTTAGGCTGTCTTATGATACTATTATTTCCGGAATTTTGCAATCACAATCAGTAGACCATCTGGCAGGACAGGGTATAGCAGGAGCTACTGAAGATAATTTATCTAAAGGAACAGCGGCATGGGTAAATGGTAAATTAATTATCGGGAAAGGAGCCGATAACAATGCTTATTACAGGCAGGGATTTTTAGACGGACAACTAAGTCTATACGATAAAGTGAGTATTTCTTATGTATATCATAAGCATTCTGGCTGTCCGGGCAGTTGTTATACATATGAAGAGGGACATAGTCATTCTTCTTCATGTGGCATTAGTTACTGGTATCATGATTGGGACTGCTCTAGTGACTATACTGGCTGCCCGGGTCATATTTCGCATGATTGTGGCATAGTCGACAGTGAAGGCGGATATAGATTGACCTGCGGAAAAACCGAGTCAACAATTGAATCTGCAACAATTATATTTAACGATTAATTGAAAATCCACAGCCATGATTTTCAAATGAACTTGCATAAATTTTCAGATATAGTAAAATGAAATCATATGTTATGTGAGAATGAGGAGTTTTTTACTATGGCTGATTTTAACGTTGCTGGAAGGCAGTTTCGGACACAGTCGGATTATAATGCGGCACTGCGTGACCAGAAACAGATAGAAGCAATTAAGGCAAAAATAAATATGGAACAGCCGGGCGAGGTTATCAGTCTTGCAGAGGAATTAAAAGCCGGAAAATACCGACTGACGACAATTGTAGGAACTGATTTCAAAGAAGAAATACAGGAACTGGCAGATAAATACAAAAAACAGGGATATACAAAAGACAGTAAAATTAAGCTTCCCAAGCAGAAAAAGAAACAGGTGGGAAAACAGTCTGCGAAACAGACGAAAAATAATAAAAAGCCTGTATCTCTGGATGAGTATGATGAAAAAATGCAGCGGGAGATTAAAGCCGCTTTAAAACAGAGAGAAAGGAAAAGAAAACTGATTGTTGCTTTGTGCAGCGTTGTGGCGTTAGCAAGTTTTGGTTATTATGGTGTTTATTACTACTTTGCAGGCAGGACACAGTCAGACTATGAGAATTTATCCGATTTAAAGGGAAATAATTCTATTGTGATAAGGACTCCAAGTGTCACGATTCATTATTCGGAAGAGGAAGAAGATATTGAATTGACCGTATTAGAGGAGTACGAAGCACTCTATAATAAGAACAAAAGGCTGATAGGATGGCTTGAAATTGACGGTACGAATATAGATTATCCTGTTATGCAGACAACTAATAATGAGTACTATCTCGACCATAATTACAATCAGGAATATGATAAGAACGGCAGCCTGTTTCTGGACGCGGACTGTGATGTCGTGCGCCGGAATACAAATCTTATTATATACGGACATCATATGAAATCGGGCAAGATGTTCGGGGATTTAAATAAATACAGCAGTGAGAGTTATTGCAAAGAGCATTCGATTATCCGGTTTGATACGATTTATGAAAAAGGTACTTATGAAGTGATGTATGTATTCCGTTCCAGAATCTATAATGAGGATGAAGTTGTTTTTAAATATTACCAGTTTTTTGATGCTTCGTCAGAGCGGGAATTTAATTCTAACATGAATGAAATGGCAGCAATCGCATTATACGATACGGGCGTAACGGCAAGCTATGGGGATGAACTGCTTACCTTATCCACCTGTGATTACTCCGAGACGGACGGACGATTTGTTGTCGTTGCAAAAAGAATCAGTTAGAAAGAAGGTTTAATTGTAAAAGTAGGTTTGACATGAATTTGTAAAAGGGAATGTTTGTGCTGTGGCATAAAACATTCCCTTTTATATTGTAATAACCGGATAACGTTAAAAATCATTAGCTTCAGATTTCAAATCGAATGGAATATTATTCTTTTTTAATAGAGATTTTAAGTAAGCGTTCTGGAAAGCTAAATCGCTATTCTGAGCAGTCAAATTACTGTTTTGAGAAGATAAATCATCATTCTGCAATGACAACTGCTCAATCTTCGGCAGATAATATTCAGCATCCTCCTTTTTGGTGCGTTCAATGATTTCAGCGGAACTTGTACCACATAAATTTAGAAGTCCTTCACAAACCATAGTCTTGTCTCCTTTCGTTTTTTTGAAGTTGGCAGTAGATACCTGATGCAGGTATTTGATATAAATTTCCTGCTCCTGATGTACTTTATAATCATCCGCAAGACGGGTGGCAAGAGCAACATCCTGCAGGTTGTCAGTGAGACAGTGCAGATATAAATTATCTTCAGGAGAGAGTTCTTTTGTAACGATAATTTGTATATGAAAAGTCTCTTTATTGATATAATACACGCCATC
>CAZKOR010000187.1:0-7445 GCA_964554405.1 uncultured Bacteroides sp.
TAAAGGTCTTGCCAGAGCCCGTAACCCCCAGTAAAGTCTGGAATTGGTTGCCTTCTTTGAAACCTTTTACAAGGGCTTCTATCGCCTGCGGCTGGTCGCCGGTAGGTTTGTATTCTGAATGAAGTTTGAAAGATTTTTGTTCATTTTTCGCAGAAAAATTTTGCACGAAATACACACCTCGGATTCTATAATAAAAAGTTTGTTTATTTTCTGCACCATACGGAAGTAGTAAAACCAGATGAACAATATGCTCTGCAAAACCTGCGCTTTATGTTCACGGACTTCGCATATTATAGCACACTCTCTTTTTCTTGTCTACAGAATCAGAACATTTGTTCGTTGTTTTGGTAATGGTTCAGTCCTCCGGCTGAACCAATGGGTATTACACCGGCCAAAAGATAGCCGCTTTCCTTTCGGAATCCGCCTGACATTTTCTGCCTGTTTTTTACTTTTCTCAGGTCACGCTCTGACATGTTGTTATCAAACAGAACATCAAAAAAGAGAATTAAATTCATGAAATAAGAACTGAAATGTTTCCAGAGGTAGTCTGTTTCTCTGTTGGCTAAAGCCATATTTAACCCGATATCACAAGTTTGTGTACATCTGTGATATCGGGTTTTTATTTTCATAAACGAATCAAAAAATTTGTCGAACACTTTGCCTGCGTAAAATTTTATACGGGGCATTAAATGATCCGCCAGAGAAGTCAGGATCTGCTATATATTCAAGAAGAAGCTGTGCAGCTTTTACACCTGTATCTGGCGTTGCATGGCGAATGGTCGTAAGTGAAGGGCGAATTGCACCTGCAAGATTTGTATCATCTACACCGGTTATTGAAATCTGCTGCGGCACTTGAATGTTATTGTCGTACAAAAATCCGATAGCCCCTATGGCCATGTTATCGCTGGCACATATGACGGCCGTTGGAAGCAAAGCAGATGTCTCATAGATTTGTTTCATTCCCTGATAACCATCTTCAATAGTGAAAGCATTTTCGAAAGTCATCATGTCCTGACGGATTGTTAAATTACATTCATGCATACCCTCCATATATCCTTCATATCTTTTTTTACCTGCGGAAAGATCGTGCATTGGTCCGCCAACAAAAGCAATATTTCGATGTCCCATATCATACAGGAAGTGAACCATGTCGCAAATGGCCTGCTTGTTGTCCATGTTTACAGAACTGCAGGGGACTTTCATACTGAATTTTGGAATATCCTGGCACACATAGACAATAGGGATATGTTTTTTACGGACCCACATCATATGATCCTCGGGAATTTGAATGTTTGCCATGATGACGCCATCCACCTGTTTGTCTTTTAATACATTGAGAAAATGAATCTCCTTTTCCAGGTCTCCATCTGTTTCACAGATGATGAGATTATACCCAAGGGATGTGACGACATTGTTGATACCCTGCATGATCCTTCCGAAAATATTATTTGAAATATCCGGAAAAAGTACGCCAATGAGTTTTCTGGATTTAGAGGAGTTTTTCTTTGCGGAAACATTCGGAACATACTCTAATCTACGCACGACTTCCATAACACGATGATACGTTTCTTTTGAAACCGTAGTACTTTGATTTATTACCCGGGAAACAGTTGAAATGGACACACCGGCCGCTTCCGCAACATCATTAATCGTAACCATATAAATACCTCCTTATGAAAATGGTATGAAAACAAAGTGATATGCTCAAAAAATATATGAAAATAGTAACATATTTTTATGAGAAATGCAAGAAATCAAGTATTTGCACAATCTGAATATGAAAAAATTGTAATGTTTGCGAATTGTATTTTAATTAATTTATATGTATCATGTAGTCAATTAAATTAAGAAAGCGAGATTATTATGAAGGGAGTTTTCTATCAGCCAAAGGGGGGATGGATCGGAGACACAATTCCATTTGCGCATGACGGAAAGTATTATATATTTTATCTCCATGATAAACGAAATGGAAATTCAGAAGATGAGTATGGATATCGCACCAGCTGGAACCTTCTGATAACAGACGATGGTGTCAGTATTACGGACTATGGAGAGGTTCTTCCGGCAGGAGAATATGATGAAGCGGATTATGCCTGTTATACAGGCTCGGTTATCGAGGGAAAGGATGGAAAATTCCATATTTTCTATACTGCACAGAATAATTATAATCCCGTATATCACAAAGAAGGCCGGCCGTTACAGTTCATTGCACATGCCATCAGTAATGACTTGATTCATTGGACCAAGATTCCTGAAGATACTTTCAGTGCGGACGAGTCTATTTATGAGCCGTGGGACTGGCGGGATCCATTCGTTTTTTACAATGAAGAAGAGGAGTGCTATTATATGCTCCTTGCGGCGAGATTAATCGGCGGCAGTGAGAAAAATGGAGGATGTATTGGTTTATGTAAGTCAAACGACTTAATTCATTGGAAAGCGAAAGAACCTTTTTTTAATCCGGAATCATATATGACACATGAATGTCCGGACCTCTTCCGTATGGGTGAAAAGTGGTATCTTATATATTCTACATTTTCCGAAAAATTTGTAACTCATTATCGCTATGCAGATTCAATTCGCGGTCCGTGGATTGCGCCGATTGAGGACACTTTTGATGGCAGGGCATTTTATGCGGCAAAAACAGCGATGACTAATGGAGAACGTTTTGCTTTTGCCTGGGTACCTACCAAACGTGGGGACAACGATTTTGGACAGTATGAATGGGGCGGGGCATTGATCATTCACAAAATACAGCAACAGGCTGACGGAAGGCTGACCGTTCAGGCACCGGATGCATTAGTGTCTTCATTTAAGACGGATATTACTCCGGAGAAATATGCCGAAGAGGTGTTATCCATAACGAATCCAGAGGGGAAAAAAGGAACTGTCATTGGAAAGATGCCTGACACCTGTATGATAGAGGCGGACATCGAATTTTCGGAAAACATAAGATATTTTGAACTTGCAGTAAGACAGAATGAAAGTCTTGCGGAAGGATATTATCTGCGCCTTGAGCCATTTCACAATCGCGTCGTTGTGGATATGTGGCCCAGACGTGTCCCCGGAGTGAACCAATGGTATATCGATGGTGATATCCCATTCTTAATTGAATTGGAGAGGCCATTTGATTATAAAAAACTGCAACAGAAAAAAGTTCATCTGCGGCTGATCGCGGATGGCTCGATCCTTAGCCTGTATGTCAATGATGAAGTTGCGCTTACAACAAGAGCATATTCTACAAAGCATACGAACTGGGGCTTTATGGTGTATGAGGGCAGTATCAAGGTTACCAATATTCACATGTATCAAAACAGCTGAAGAACAGCTGAAAAAGGAGGGTATTATGAATTTTAAAAAAATCAACACAATTGTAACAGCGGCACTTGTTGCGGCTACAGTACTTGCCGGGTGCGGTAAGGAGACAACACCAACCGCACCGGAGGCAGCATCGGAGACAGCTTCTGAGGGCATGCGGGAGATCCGTTATTTCTCTTCCAGATCCGCATCGGACGATACGATGGTTACTTTGCAGGAAATTACAGAAGCTTATAATGAACAAGGCGGTAACATCAAACTTATCATTGACAGTAATGCAGACAGATCAGCCTATGATCAGAAGCTGCGTACAATGATCGCCGGGAATCAGATGCCGGATATGTTCGATCTTGATGCTACTCCCTATGCCGTTGAACTTGGTGAGCAGGGAAAGCTGACAGATATGGATGCTTTTCTGGATGAAATCGGCGAAAAAGACAACTACATTCCGCTGGCACTGAACTATGGACGTACAGCTGATGGAAAACTGTATACATTGCCGTTGGAATTTTCAACAGAGATGATCTGGTATAATACAGACATGTTTGCTGATGCCGGAGTTGAAGCCCCGAAGACACTTGATGACCTTCTGGCAGCATGTGAAGCATTGCAGGAAAAAGGATATACACCGTTTGGTATCGGTGGTTCCGATGGGTGGCCGCTTCTTCGTCTGCTGGCAACCTATCCTTTCCGTATGTCCGGCAATGATTTCCTGAATCAGCTGGCATCCGGTGAAGCAACAATGTCAGATCCGGCAGGCGTTGCAACCAGCGAATTTATGGCAGAGATCGGTCAGTATTTCCAGCCTGGATTTACAACAACCGACGTCGCGACCGGTCTGAATCTGTTTTTAAGCGGAAAATGCGCAATGTATCCGACCGGAACATGGGAACTGAACTATTTTACCGATGAAAATCGTCCGGAAGGATTAAATGTCAGCTATTTCTATATGCCGACATGTGATGGCGCTGTAACAGATGCAAATGAATATTGGGCTTTCGGAGGAATCGGTCTTGCGGTAAATCCCGAAAAATTTGATGATGAATATAAAGATTATCTGACATTCATTGTAAAGAATTACAGCCCGGCTTATTTTGCGCATCAGCATCTTGCACCACAGAAAGTAAATACAGACAACGCATCTGACTTTGACCCGCTGTTTCTTCAGGTCATGGATGATGCTTCAAAAATCGGAGATACAGCGGCTCGTCCGTGGGATGTTGTTTTAAATGAAGATGTAATCGCTACAATCAATGATAACCTTCCCGGTTTGTGCATGGGAGAAGAAACACCTGAAGACTTCGTGGCTGCTGTTAATGAGGCGCTTGAAGCAAACATGAAATAATAATACCAGGTAACTTATATACGTGATATGTAATGGATGGCTGCATATAATTTATGTGGCCATCCACCAAATGGGAGATGATTTAATATATGAAAGTCTTACGTGATAAAAAAGCAATTGCATTCTTTCTGCTTCCGGCTTTTATTGTCTATACTATCCTGGTTATGATACCTATTGCGGTTTCGATTTACTATAGTTTGATCGAGTGGGATGGTCTTGGTGTGAAGAAGTTTGTGGGGATCAGTAATTTTACGAAACTGTTCGGGGATTCCGTATTTTTGAGAGCATTCGGCAATAATCTGGTATATATTGTGATTGTTATGACATTACAGTTGGGATTAGGCTTTATCATTGCTGTATTGTTGACGTATTTGAAAAAGGGAAGAGGTTTTATTCAGACCGTATACTATATTCCGTCCGTTATTACAGTTATCGCGATCGCACAGCTGTTTACATGTTTTTACTCTTATGAGCCGTTGGGCCTGTTTAATATTTTCCGGCAGTTATTCGGGTTGGAACCACTGGCGTTTTTAAGTGAATATAAAATGGCTTTGCCCGCTGTTGCTTCTGTAGAAGGCTGGCAGTATATCGGTATCTACATGATCATTTTCTATTCCGCCCTTTCTTCTGTATCTCCGGATATTTTGGAAGCAGCAAGGATAGATGGCGCAACGGAGCTTCAGCTCCTTTTCAGAGTTCGTATCCCGGCTATCGCGAATGTCATTATGCTGGCATGTATCCTGAGCCTTGTCGGCGCTTTACGAGGTTTTGCCGCCCCGATGAATATGACAAAAGGCGGTCCGAATCACAGATCTGAAATTCTTGCAACATATATGTACAAAAAAGCATTTACGAGCCGCAATTATGGATATGGAAGTGCTATAGCAGTAGTTATCGTTGTTTTGAGCATTATCGGTGTTCTTTTGATCAGTCGTTATATGGATAAAGAAGATGCCTAAAGGAGAATAGCGTATGGATTATATATTTAAAAAAAGAATTAGAAAATGTGTATACTGGTTTGTCATGATTGCATTTTTGATCATTCAGGCATACCCTATCATCTGGCTTCTCCTTGCCGCATTTCGGCCAAATATGGAACTTCTGGTGGAACCTTTCAGTTTCCCCAAAATGTTGACGTTGGAAAATTTCCGCACAATTTTTGAGACCAGTCATATTCTTACCTATATCAAGAATAGTGCCATTATTTCCGTGATTTCCCTGCTCCTCATCGTCGTGTTCAGTTCAATGGCATCCTTCGCGATCGCTAAGATGATCTTTAGAGGAAGAAAGAAAATATACAGATATTTTCTGATTGGTCTTACAATTCCGTATGCGGTAACATTAATTCCGCTGTTTACTATGTTTGCCCGTATCGGTCTTGTAGATACCAGACTCAGTGTTATTTTGCCGTTGCTTGCATTCCAGCTGCCTGTTTCAATCATGCTGTTTGTCAGCTTTTATTCATTCATTCCTGATGAAATCATAGAAGCAGCAATCATCGACGGTTCAAATATTTATGGAATTTATACAAGAATCATTGTTCCATTATCTCTTAATACAATTCTGACAGTATTGGCAATGAACTTTATTACTGTGTGGAATGACTATACGTTCAGTCTTGTCTTCATTAACAGTACAGAACTCAAGACCATTTCCACCGGTCTTACCGATTTTATCGGACCGAGAGGACTAAAAGACTGGGGAGCCACTTATGCGGCAATCGCACTGTCTATCTTACCTACACTGGCAATCTATTTCTCATTAAATACGAAAATGACTGCTGGTATGACTTTGGGCGCTGTGAAGTCATAAATGAAATTATTCGGCTATAGAGACACTTTGCATTACAAAAGGGATAGATTAATGGTTCAAAGGACAATATCTATCGCATGGCTGGAAGGCTGGGAATGGATGCCCTGGATTCATGAACATAGCCCTTCAGAAGAAAACGGATATCGAGGGATTATGCCATTTCCCCGTCTGGTCAGTATGGAAATAGTAATAAACTAAAGCATGATGTTCAGATGGCCAAAAATGTGATATGTAGAGCTGTTGTCGAGCTTATGCCTTGCAGGCGCCGAGCATACGGCGTGGCATCTGCAAGGCATACTTACAAGGAAGAAATCAACATCTGAAGTTTCCTTTGTCTTCCGTGATGAGGGAAATCACAGGATAAGGATCACAATGGATTTTTTGTTTAGGAATTTAATTACAGATTTCTCTGAATCAGATCAGTAGACACGAAATGGAACCGGGATTTATAAAGTAGATATTGAAAATGAAGAAAAAATTTCATTCGACGTAGTGCGGGATGGGAATGTTATGAAGTATATCTTTACCACATTGTTCTATCCAACGGGCGGAAAGATACAAATGACAGTCTTAACGGAAAGGGGCGGGAGTCAAAATCAGATATCCGGAACAGAAAAGCAGAGCCTTTATATAAATATTTTGCTAATTCAACTTTTCCTCTGGCATACGGCTAATCATATCAATCGCTCTTTCCCTCATTACTGTCATAAAAAGCCCTTCTCCTACTTCATATTTTTCTATTTATATTACAGCAGAACAGCAAAAAAATTACACTACCGCTTTCTATCACAAAATTTATTCCGCATGATACTACGTCACTTTTACTACTCTCTCCTCGACGAATCGTGATTACTTTTTTGCTGAATCCATGCCGTCCATACAGTCCGAGCTGTCCTATCATTATCTATATATTGTATTTATAATTCCGATCGCATACTAAATACAGTGCCCTCAATCTTTCTGTCGTAATAGG
>CAZKOR010000188.1:0-1777 GCA_964554405.1 uncultured Bacteroides sp.
ACCTGATAATCCGGAGTTTCTTACGAGTAAAATTCTTCAATTGCCCGGGCAAAAAATTCCGATGCGCCGTCACCATACTTATCATTCAGTGCTTTGGATACTCGTTCGTCTTTGTAACTGGCGGCAATGCCGAGCATCACTCCTTTTTCGTGCTTTACCTGAAGGAACTGCTTTGTTACAAAAGCGTATTCCCCGATAATTTCTTTTACGGCAAAAGAGTCTGCGGGCATCTCTTTTTTTTGATATAATTTTTGCAGAATAGCTTCCAAGCGGTTCTTATATGCCGTGCCGATTTCACTGCTTGGCGGATTTTTCATATAATTTAGTGCGCTTTCTTTATCACCATACCACTCTATCATTTTTTGATAATTTCTCTGCATGTCTTCTTTAGAAGCGCGTTCAACATAATGTTCTTTCCACTGCACAAGGCTGCCGAATTCCTTGATAATGCCCTCCTTTAAAAAGTCCGGCATCCGCTCGATTGAAATCTGAGCAAGTTCTTCAAGTTCTGTTTTACTGAATATAGTAAAATCCATTTTGGGTTCTCCTTTCAGAATGTTATCAATGCTTGCAATCAGACGCTCCATGCGTTCTTTTTTGGCGACAAGCATTTTTCTTTGCATTTGCAGTATCTGATTTTTGTCAAGAGCAGGGTTGTCCATAAGGGATTTGATTTCTTTCAAAGGAATATCAAATTCGCGGAAAAACAATATTTGCTGTAACGTTTCCAGGGCTTTATCGTCATAAAGCCGGTATCCCACCTCACTTTTATCCGTTGGTTTCAAAAGCCCGATTTCATCATAATAATGAAGCGTGCGCACGCTGATACCTGTTATCTTTGATATTTCTTTGACTGTCATCATTGTTGTACTTATTCTCCCTTCTGAAAGATAGGAAGAATGCCTGATTTAGGGCATTCTTCGGTGTGAAGAAGATTTGCACTGCAAATCGTAGAAGTGCTTAGTCTGCGTATTTCAGCAGACTTAGAGCTTCTCTTCACACTTTGATAAAATTACTTTAAACTATACCGTTCCGTGAGAGTCAAGAAAAAAGTGCAATTTATATTTTTTTTAGTTTTTCTTCATTTTTCTATTATTGATTATATGTTATAGTTGTAGTATAACAATTATAAACAAGGGAACAGATAAAACTTTCCTTTGAAAATTAACAAACATTTACAGGAAAAGAAGAAATGTTTCTTCTATTTCCGGAAATAATAAGTAGATAGAAAAAAGGAGGAGTTATTATGTTAAGACCAGCATTATTTGACAACCGCAGCTATAAACAATTTTTCGAAGATCCTTTTGATAAGATGTTCGATGACGCATTCAGAGGTTTCTGGGGAGGAAATGAACTTGGACGCCATGACGCATTCCGTACGGATGTAATCGATCAGGGCGAGAATTATCTGTTAGAAGCAGAACTGCCGGGATTTAAAAAAGAGGATATCAATATCGATTTGAAAAATGATTTATTGACGATTTCCGCATCCCATAATGAGGAGAAAGAAGAGGAGGATAAGAACAAATACATCCGTAAGGAGAGATATTACAGTTCTTATTCCAGAAGTTTCCGTGTCAATAATATTGAAGCAGATGATATTGATGCTTCTTACAATAATGGTATTCTGGAAGTGAGATTCCCGAAAAAAGAGTTAGAGGCAAAGGATTCCGTTCAGAGAATTGAGGTTAGGTAAGGCAGCAAAGAATTTTGTTTAGAAAATTGAATTTAAATAAAGAAAGAAGAGCCGACAGGAGGATTTGTTCTGCTGTAACGG
>CAZKOR010000188.1:1877-7421 GCA_964554405.1 uncultured Bacteroides sp.
TTGAATTTAAATAAAGAAAGAAGAGCCGACAGGAGGATTTGTTCTGCTGTAACGGTTCTTCTTTTATGTCTAAGCAATACACAAAATTTTCATAAAATGTACACAAACTTACCAAATTTTTATCATACGATAAGGTAGCGAAATGCAGCAACTGCGCAAGTATGAAGGAAAGGAGCGGCAATATGGTTTTTCGACATGAATGGAAGCATGAAATAAATGTATCGGACATGATTACGCTTCGCCATAGATTACAGGCTGTCATGCAGCCGGACGAGCATGCGGTTAATGGAAAATATGAAATCCGGAGTCTGTATTTCGACAATCTGGCGGATAAAGCGCTTCGTGAAAAATTGGACGGTGTCAATATACGGGAAAAGTTTCGTATGCGATACTATAATGAAGATGCTTCCCTCATCCATTTAGAAAAGAAAAGCAAAAGAGGAAATCTTGGGACTAAGGAGAGCGCATCTTTGACAAGTGAAGAGGCGCTGGCAATCATAAACGGCTGTTATGATTGGATGGGACAGCATGAAAACCCTCTTGTACAGGAATTGTATACGAAAATGACAATAGAGGGGCTGCGGCCTAAAACGATTGTAGATTATACGAGAGAGCCTTACATATATGTGCCCGGTAATGTCAGAGTAACGATAGACTATAATATCCGGGGCGGACTTTTTTGCACGGATTTTCTGGACGTCCGATGCCCTACGGTTCCTGTTGCGGACTCACCCATTATCCTGGAAGTAAAATGGGATAACTGGCTGCCGGATATTATCCGTGATGCTATACAATTAAGAGACTGTCACACAATTGCTTTTTCAAAATATGCCGCGTGCCGGGCATATGACTAATTCAGGCAGTTTCGTGATAAATAATAAAAAGAATGGAGAATAAGATTATGACTTTTCAAGACATTTTTAAATCTAATTTTTTGAATAATATTACAAGTATTAGTATTTTGGATATGCTGTTAGCATTGCTGCTTGCGTTCGGGATTGGACTTTTTATCTTTTTAATTTATAAAAAGACGTTCTCTGGTGTTATGTATTCGTCCAGTTTTGCAGTGACGTTAGTTGCGCTTACGATGATTACGACACTGGTTATTCTGGCGGTAACATCTAATGTTGTTCTTTCTCTGGGAATGGTCGGCGCTTTGTCGATTGTCCGTTTTCGTACGGCGATTAAAGAGCCGCTGGATATTGCATTCCTTTTCTGGTCTATTGCAGTGGGGATCGTTCTGGCAGCAGGATTGATTCCGTTAGCTGTTATCGGTAGTCTTTTGATCGGTATTTTCCTTTTGGTATTTGTAAACCAGAAGCCGCATGCGAATCCTTATATCGTTGTTATCAGTTGTATGGATCATGAAAGTGAGTCAAAAGCGAAAGCATTTTTGGAAGAGCAGGTTAAGCGTGTTGTAGTAAAGAGTAAAACGGCAAGAAAAGGCGTTATTGAATTGAATCTGGAAGTTCGTATGAAAGACGATAATACGGATTTTATTAACACACTTTCCGAGATGGAAGGCGTAAATAGTGCCGTGCTGGTCAGCTATAATGGTGACTATATGGGTTAAAGGAGGTATGCCATGTCAACGAGTAAGCACATTGACCGGATTTGTGCAGGGGTGTTTGTCTGTGTATTGATTATCACGATTTTTTTCATAAATGCCGGTAAAATGGGTGTTTTGGCAGTAAGTAACACTGTCAGCGGATATGAGTCGAGATTGTTTCGTACTTCTATGGTTCATACGATAGACATTGTGATGGATGACTGGGATGCTTTTCTGGAAAACTGCAGTAATGAAGAATATGAGAACTGTACGGTAATAATAGATGGCGATGCATACAAGAATGTAGCAATCCGCGCAAAGGGGAATACTTCTCTTTCACAGGTTGAAAGCTATGGTAATAACCGATATAGTTTTAAAATTGAGTTTGATCATTATGATGATGCAAATACATATTATGGGTTGGATAAACTCTGCCTGAATAATATTATTCAGGATAATACTTATATGAAAGATTATTTAACTTATCAGCTGATGCACGCTTATGGTGTGGATGCGCCTCTTTGCAGTTATACTTATATTACGGTAAACGGGGAGGATTGGGGATTATACCTTGCGGTAGAGGGTGTGGAAGATGCCTTCCTGAAACGCAATTACGGGAGTGATTATGGCGCATTATATAAGCCGGACAGTATGACGATGGGCGGCGGCCGCGGCAACGGCAGAGATTTTGATATGGGAGAATTTGATTTCGAGCCGCCGATGCAAGGAGGACGGGAAGAGTTTGGGCAGCGGCAGGAAGACTTCATGCCCAGAGGGGATGGCAATATCAAAGAAATGGTCGGCGGTATGAATGGCGCGATGGGCAGCAGTGATGTTTCGCTTATTTATATTGACGATGAATACGATAGTTATTCCAATATTTTTGAAAATGTTAAGACAATAATTTCGAGCAGTGATAAAAAACGTCTTATTGCTTCCTTAAAGCAGTTAAATGAGAATGAGAATATAGAGAATATTGTAAATGTTGATGAAGTTATCCGGTATTTTGTCGTTCATAACTTTGTTCTGAATTTTGACAGTTACACAGGTTCTATGATTCATAATTATTATCTGTATGAGGAAAACGGCCAATTATCTATGATTCCATGGGATTATAACCTTGCATTTGGAGGATTCATGTCTGAATCCGATGCGACATCTCTTATTAATTATCCAATAGACACGCCGGTGTCCGGCGGAACACTGGATTCCAGACCGATGCTCTCATGGATATTTGCGGAGAAAGCATATACGCAGATGTATCATCAGTATTTTGCCGAGTTTATATCGGAATATTTTGATAGCGGTTATTTTTCCAAAATGATAGATTCTCTGGAAGCGATGATTGCGCCTTACGTGGAAAGTGATCCGACTAAATTCTGTACTTACGATGAATTTAAAGAAGGAGTTTCCACATTAAAAGAGTTCTGTCTGTTGCGGGCGGAGAGCGTCAGCGGACAGTTGGATAGGAGCATTCCGGCAACATCCGATGGACAGATGGAGAATGCTTCGGCACTGATTGACGGAGACGGACTGACGATTTCAGCTATGGGCTCCATGGGGAATATGATGGGAGCAGGTCCGCATGGCAGTCGGAAAAACTAACAATCAGTATTATTCAGAGCGTATTGAATTTGCTCCGGGTCATATTCCGGGGCAAATTTTTTGGCGGTAAGACAGATTTTTTCAACATCGGTTTCATTTATTTCTAATTCTGCGGCTATTTGTGAGATTTCCTTATTTTTTGCAAGTTTTCTGCATACCTGCTTGATTAACAGAAGTTCTTCGCCGATCTGTTGTCCTTCTCGCCGACCTTCTCGCCGACCTTCTTGGAACCCTTCTTCCCGGCCTTCTCGCAGACCCTCTTCCCGAGCTTTTTTTCTGGCTGCGGGCAAATCACAGTCTTTAAAATGTTCAAATAATTCTCCCATTTTCCGCTCCTTTACCTGTCCGGTAAATTCTTCTACCTCTTCTTCCGAAATTTTAAGATGCCGTAATACTGCTGCTATGACTTTTTGTATAATGTCTAATAATTCATCAGTAGAATGCTCCGACAGGTTTTTCAAATAATTTTTTGGTAAATCAAGTTCCCGAAATTCTTCTGCGCTTTGTATCCGGTTAATTAGCATGACAAGAGATAATTCATCATTTTTTTCAACCAGTTCTTTTACGCTGTATTCGTTTAATTGAATCAGTTTGTAAAAGAATTTCGGTGTAAAAGGTTCAAATGCCCTGTCAAAAAAGATTCTGTCTTTAAAATTACGGGCGGCGCTCCAGCGCTGTGTGCCCTCATAATAGACAATCGGCAGAATGGGAGGGTATTTGAAATCTTTTGTTTTGGTAATCCCTTTATGCTTTTTTTCCGCTTCTTTTTCATAATCCTCCCAGATATAAACCATATATCGAAGGAGCTGCATACATATATTGTAATCCACATTTGTTTTATGTTCAATAAGGGAAATGAAAAATAATGTATCTTTTTCGGAAATTTTTACACGTTTTACCGTATCCGAATTTCTTTCTTCCGTAAACATTGGCAGATAACGCTCTGAAACATCTTCAATATCTTCTGCCCTGATGTTTTTTAAGATTGGCATGTCCATGTAGTTTCTGAGAAACTGGGAACACAGTTCGGCATTGCCGAAGATGATTTTACTGCTGCTGTCATGTGGTTTGCTGTTTGTTATCTGATTTTTGTCCTGTTGCTTTTTTGGTCTGCTCATTTGATATTCTCCTTTTTCTTTTGTGAGACATAAACGGCAAACACAGATGGATACAGATAAATAGATTCACTCACATGTGTGCTTCCTGTTATGTCTATCATGTTTGTGGGTTTTGCAATTGTATCAGAAGATACAATTGTTATTCCTGACGGAATCATAAGAATCACATATAGATTTTTATGTGAATGAATCTATTATATAGAGTATAGAGATATTTGGCAAGAGAAATTTATTATATTAATTTCACCAGTCAAAACTTTCTGATTTTAAATCGCAGTAACGCCGCCCTTTTTGTGCCGTAAATTTAAATACACAGTAATCCGGGTCTGTGACGCCCTGCTTATAATATATCGTATCTCCGGGCTGCCAGATTTCTTCCTTTATTTTTGCATCCTGTAAAACTTCCATCGTTCCAATCAGCATAATTCCCTCGTAACAAAAACGGCCTCTATGATAAAAGTAAATACTGGCTTTCGGATTTTGCATAAATTGTCCGGTGCGCACAGAAGATGTATTGGTTGTGAAATAAAAAGTGTTACCGTCTATTTTGCGTGGTGTAAACATTGCTTTGATATTCGGAAATCCGTCTTCGTCTACGGATGCGACAAATGCTGTTTTTTGTTTTTTAACAAATTCATAAATATGTTCTTTTGTTACCATGCTGATTCATTCCTTTCTGTGGCAATCTGGTTATGCGTCTTTATTCCTTCGGCGTTTGCAAAAACTTTTGTTCTGTCTGAATCAAAGTATCAAGAATACGGGATAGATAGGATTCAAACTCATTACGCTCCTTGTCGGAAAATCCCTGGTAGAACAAAGTATTCATTTCCTGCGATACTTCTTCATATTTCTCTTTCATATTTTTGGCATATTCTGTGAGGGAAATAATGGTCTGCCTACGGTTTTCCGGATTGATATTTCTTTCCAAAATACCTTTTTGCACCATGCCGTCTACTACAATGGAAACGGTATTTTTAGCAAGGGAAGTTTTTTGACTGATTTCACTGATGGTAAGATTGTCATTTTTCCATAAAATGAAAAGAATCCGTCCCTGTCCGCTGCTTATTGCAATATCATTTTCCAACAGCAGTCTTTCAAAAATTCTGCTTTGCAGCTGTTTTATCTGGGTAATGTAAAATCCACCGTTTGTTTCCAAAGTAATACCTCGATTCCGATTAGAACATTTCTATATAGAACAATTAAAGATTAGCATAGTTATACTTATCGATGCCGGCGCGGACGTGAACGCAAAAAGCAATTATGGTCTTACG
This sequence comes from uncultured Bacteroides sp., assembly GCA_964554405.1. Lineage (GTDB taxonomy): Bacteria > Bacillota > Clostridia > Lachnospirales > Lachnospiraceae > UBA3282. Next base: position 7,421 of record CAZKOR010000188.1, read on the forward strand.
G
>CAZKOR010000189.1:0-7415 GCA_964554405.1 uncultured Bacteroides sp.
TGCGCAAAAGCGTAAGTTTGACCCATGGTTGGAAAGCTCGTCGCCTGAAGTTGCCCATTCAGGCTTAACATTCTGGCATCCAGATTCGACACGATTCTGGAACATTCCACTAATTGTTCTTTGATATGTTCCGGTGCATTTCCCTCAAATTTATAATGAATCTTATGCTCCAGGCTCGCCCAGAAGTCCATGGCAACCGTTCGTATCTGTATCTCTACTTTTGTATTTTCAATACGGTCCGATAAATAGACCGGAACTGTCACCAACATATGATAGCTTTTATAACCGCTCGGTTTCGGATTCACAATATAATCTTTTACAGAAATGACACTAATGTCACTTTGATTGCTGATCATTTCCGCTATTTGATAGATATCCGAAGTAAAGGAGCAAATAACCCGAATACCCGCAATATCATTCACATATCTCACCATATTGCCGATCGTGGACTCATAGCCATGCCTTTTTAACTTCTTTACGATACTCTCCGGTGTTTTAATACGAGATTTGATATGTTCAATCGGATTGTATCTATGCACATGCTGAAACTCATCATTCAAAATTTCCAGTTTTGTCGATATTTGCTTTAAAGCAGAATTGTAAATCAACGTTACTTCTTTCCAGCTGTCAATATCATTTCTATCTGTAGCAACTTCCATATATATCATACCCCTTTTTAACTTATAACACTATACTGCCCAGCAGCGCCACTCGATATTAGCGCTGTTATTGTACATATTCTATCACATTTTTTGGGAAATGTATATATTTCACAATTTTTTTATCAAATTTTATTTTTTATTGTCTATTTTTAATGAAACATAGATTTCTTTTTCTGCTACCATTTATTATATTCATCAAGATAGAATTGTAGCATTTCCATGCAAAAGAAAAAGGCAAAGATGCTATTTACATTTGAAAGAATGATTTGTATAGTGTTTATAGATATTTCTTAACTAATATTATTGGAGGTCAATTCATGTTTCGTTTATGGGCAAAAGAATTTCAAAATAATCATATGCTGAAAGATACCGTTATCTGTGATGACAGCAATGATACAAGGACGCACAAAGTCTTTCACGCCTTAGACGAAGTCTGCTATCAATTCGATTTGGGCAAGCCGATTTGGTTAGATGCCAATATTCAGGATTTCAAAAGACATGACAAAACCCGTTTCACACAGGACAATTTTATAGAAGGGATTGAATTTGATTATTTGGAGATTCATGTAATTGAAGAGGATTGAAAAACTCTTGTATTTTTTTCTTGACTTTGCATATTATATGGAGTAGTATCTTTATATGCTTTGATGTAGTTTTGAAAACTATATGCTGAAATATGTGTATTACGGAGGATTATTATGCAAATAACTATTCGTGAACCGGGAAGCGCAATCACTCATTTTATAGCTATGATGTTAGCCGTTTTTGCTTCCACGCCGCTTTTAATCAAAGCAGCTGTTTCTAACGGCTCTGTCGCTTTTGTGGCAATGAGTATTTTTATGCTTAGTATGATTGCTTTGTATACGGCAAGTACCCTATATCACAGTGTTACGGTAAAAGACCGGATACTGCAGATTTTCCGTAAAATTGACCATATGATGATTTTCGTACTAATTGCAGGCTCTTATACACCCGTCTGTTTGATCGCGTTAGGCGGGAAAATAGGATATACGCTGTTGGCAGTCGTATGGAGTATCGCCATTGTCGGTATGTTGATTAAGGCTTTATGGATTACCTGCCCGAAATGGTTTTCTTCTACTATTTATATTGCTATGGGCTGGGTATGTCTCGGTGTTTTCGGGCAGTTGTGGAATACGCTGCCGCGCAGCGCTTTTCTCTGGCTTCTTGCCGGAGGCGTTATTTATACAATAGGCGGCGTCATTTATGCTTTGAAGCTTCCTATTTTCAACAGCAAGCACAAATATTTCGGCTCACATGAGATTTTCCATTTATTTGTGATGGGCGGGAGTATGTGTCATTTCATTTTTATGTACCTTTACGTCTAAAAGGTCAGGCTTTGACAGCCTGACCTATAATAAGTTCTAATCTCCGATTCTGTTTAATGTGAAATCATCCACAGTTCCCCAGCTTTTCGCGTTACATTTCATTCGCACACCGATTGTAAGCGTACCGTCGGTAATCTTTATTTCAGGGATTGTGGGATTTTGCCAGTCAACCCAGGTTGTCACCATAAAAGGTTCGACTTGCTCTTCACCGTTAGTGATTGCATACAATTCCAATTCGGAATCTTCTGACATATCACCGCCCTGTGCGTAAACAAAAAGCTGATAAGTTCCGGGCTCCAAATCCGTAAGTTCCTGCTCAATGGCAAATTCCATATCGGAATCTTCCGACCAGAAATGAAATGCAGTCTCTCCGGTATAAGCATCATCCGCCTTTACCTGGAAATCAGTCGGATTGTTCTCTCCCTCGTATGTAACTTTCCACATGGAAGTATCTGCGTCTTCAAAACCCGGATTCTTTACATGATTGAGCATTACAACTTTCACATGACAGGTAACGACAGTGCCGTCTTCTATCGTTCCCGTAATATCATAATCACCGCCGACATTTGTGTCGATTGCGGCAATCTGTGCCTCATCCCATGCAACAACAGCCTGCGTATTAGCCGAGCGGTCATTATAAATAATATCAACTTTCTCCGGAAGTTCAATCTTACCACCCACATCACAGGAAGCATAGAGTTCCGGAATATAATCAATCGAGAGCGGCGCCGTGGAACCATATTTTAAGTATTTGAATACATTTAAAGAGGCAAGCGGATAGCCGTTAAAATCAAACATTGCCTGATTGTCCCACGAACATCCTCCATAATATAATCCGGCATCTTCCGGGTCATAATCCGCGGCATAACTGCTCGCCCAGCCGCTTCCGAATTTCTCCCATATCGGAGAATTGTCTTCTGTTGCTTTACCAACCGGAATCCATGTTCCTTCCCAGTAGAAAACGCCGATTACACCGGCATCATTTGCCGCCTCGCAGACATCGCGAATCATTGTTGCCTGACTCTGAACACTTGCCGCATATCCGTCTACCAAATCATCCGTACCGTGAAAACTGTTATCACAGCCATCACCATCTTCGGCTGTATAGCAATAAGATGTTTCCGCAATCATAACTTTTTTACCATACTTTTCCTGAATGTTCTTGGCAACGTTCTGCATATTTTCATTAGTACCATCCCAGAACGGATAATAGGATAAGCCGAAAATATCATAATCAACGCCGTGATTCATCAGATTGCGGGCAATCGTATTGATCCCATCCGCATCCTCAATGTTTGTATAATGTACGACAATCTGAATATCTTTCCCGTAGCTTTCCGAAACTTCACGAACTGCCTGACTTCCTGAAATTAAGAGGTTCATGACTACAGGAATAAGCGTTTCACCCGCCATACCGTTATTAATCTCATTTCCAATCTGTACCATTCCTACATCTACACCGGCATCCAGAATTTCCGTAAGACTTTCCTTTGTAAATTCATAGAGCGCATCGTATTTTTCTTCGGGACTCATGCCCTCCCATGCCTTGGGCGCATGCTGTCTTTTCGGATCTGCCCAGAAATCGGAATAATGAAAATCAATACATACTTTCATGCCATATTTTGTTGCACGCTTTCCAAGTTCGATTGCTGTCGCAACATCATTATTACCGCCGCCATATCCGTTGCCGTTTTCGTCATAAGGGTCATTCCAGACACGAATACGGATATAATTCACACCGGACTGCGCCAGTGTCATAAAAACATCCTGTTCTTCCCCGTCATAGTTATAATATTTCACACCGCTGTTTTCTTCCACAAGCACTGCTGACGCATCCATACCGCGGATAAAATCATCCGAAATATCTGCAATCGGCTCAAGATAGATTTCAGATTCCTCCGGACCATCCGGCAGTGAGAATGTCATCACATCATCCGTACTTTCCGCTTGCGCAGACTCTGTCTGCACAGTCTCTGTCTGCGCAGATGTTTCTGCAGTATTCCCGCCGTTTCCTGCCCCGCATCCAAATAGAGCAGTGAAACAAAGACTTCCGCAGATACATAAAGCCAATATTTTTGTAACAAATCTCTTCCTCATACTTTTCCTCCCTTTTTTTCAGGCACTGTAAAGGTTTTTCAGGTTATGAACACTTTACTTTCCTGCCTGTATTTCTTATAATTATAGAAAATCAGTGCATTTCACAACAATATCATAAAACGACTTGAGCAGTTTCGATTTGTATCATATTCGGGAATGCTTTATAAGACGGAGAGACTATGGAAAAAGATACCACATTAACTATGTTGGAAGCGCTGGACAGCAGCGATTCCTCTATCAAAGTCCAAAACGGGGAAAGTGATTTCAGCCGTTTTTATCGTATGAATGTACCGTTTCAACTCACGTTGGAATACTGTGACGGTTCTAAGCCGGACGACTATGTCAATATTGTGACAATGTCTTCTACCAAAGCCGTTTTGTATCAGGAATCGCTTGCCGGCAAAAATGATCCCTATAAGAAAAATGCACCGCATTTACATGACTTTTTTGAATTTGTGATTGTGCTGGAAGGAAATATTGTACAGAAAATTGAAGGAAAAGAATATCTCTACACCACCGGCTCCTGCTGCCTGATTAACCGAAGCCTGCGTCATATGGAGCATTATACTTCCAAATGCAGGGTTTTATATATCGGTCTGTCTCCCGACTTTATTACGGAACTGTTTGCTTCTGCGCAGAATTCCTCTTTTGTAAACGAAAGGGAAATCTATCGCAGTGAACTTTACAGTTTTATCGCCTCTGATCTGGAAAATCCCGGAGAACGGGCTTACCTTGATTTTATCCCGACCTACCAGAACCATCTGCATGCCACTCATTTACACAGCATGGCACAAGCCATGATACAGACACTTCTTTGTCCCACATTCGGCGCTTCTTATCAGATTTACGGACTATTGTGCGCTTTTTTATCATATCTGTCATCACCAAACTCTTACCACTGTACCAATATCCGCCTGGATACGAACAGCGACTTCCTGCTTTTTGCGCGCATTACCCGGCTTTTTGAAGAAAGCGACGGCCGCATGACACGCATGGAACTCGAACAGTTTTTGAATTACAGCGGAGACTATTTAAACCGTATCGTCAACAAATTCACCGATATGTGTCTCTATGATTACGGTATGACTTTCTGCCTGAAAAAAGCGGCCAAACGTCTGACAGAAACCGACGAATCCATCAGCGCCATAGCCGCCGGATTAAAATTCACAAACCGTACACACTTTTATGCTTTATTTAAAGGAAAATACGGAGTCACACCAAAAGAATACCGGAAAATGAACAAAAAATGACATGAAACGTGCACCGCACCATATTTAGCCTGTTATCTGCCCCTTGTACAGAAAGACAGAAAACTCCGTCATGCCGTCCGGTTTTGTTTCAGCTTTCATATAGGCATTTTCATCTTCGAGTATTTTTCTTGCGATGTATAAGCCCAAACCTACGCCCTCAGTTTCGGTATTTGCTTTTCCACGGTAAAAGCGTTGAAAAAGCTTATAGTATTCGTCCGGGGCAATGCTTATTTCGCTTTCATTTCGCACCGCAATGCTGATATAGCTCATAAGGTCTGCTACAACAATTTCTATTTTTGTTTCGGATTTTCCATATTTTACGGCATTGTCCAAAATGTTGAACAGGGCTTCCGTTGTCCATTTTACGTCTATCAGGGCAGCAGCCTGTGTTTCACCGGACAGGGAAATTTCCATTCCTTTGTTCTCCGCTTTGACCATGACCTGGTCGATGGCATGCAAAAGAACCGGCTCAACTTTCTGCTTTTCCGGTTTCAGGCGGATGATGCCCGTTTCCAGACGGGAGATTTTGGAAAAGCTCTCTCCCAGCCAAAAAAGCTTCTGCGCCTGTTCTTCCATATATGATAGGAATTTTTCTCTTTCCGGCACTGTCAGATCATCTCTTCTTAAAAAATCAACATACAGCCGGATATTCGTAATCGGCGTATTGATCTGATGTACCAGATTGCCGATATTTTCATCCAGCTGTTTTCTGAGTTTCTGTTCCCTTGCTTTATGAGAACGCAGAATATCGTATAGTTTTAAAAGCTGTCCCTGTAATTTAGATATAACGGTGTCCTCCGCAATCGGAAATTCAATCCGCTCTTTTCCGCAAATTAAGTCTTCTGTCATATCACTGAGCGTATCTAAAGCAGCGTTTACATGGCACGACAGAAGAAAATATACCGCAGTTAATACGGACAGATTCAGCGCACCATACAAAAACGCCCATAACATGATATGATTCTCCCCAAATCCCACTGCTGCCAGAAACAGCAAAAGCAGTATAAGCATCGCGCCTATACCGCCCATCCATATATTGCCTGTTTTTCCCCTTTTTTGAAGCCGTTGTAACAATTTACTCTCCATCCTTCTATCCTTCCCATTTGTAGCCGATTCCAAAAACCGTTTTGATATACTCCGGCACTTCCGGGTCATCCTCTATCTTCTTGCGCAGTCTGCGGATGTTGACATTCAGCGTTTTTTCCTCTACATACCGTTCTTCCACATCCCAGATTTTATCCAACAGCGTTTCCCGCGTCAACACAATTCCCCTGTTTTTGATAAAAAACTCCAACAGCCGTATTTCCAGCGCAGTGAGTTCCACCGGAGTTCCATGCTTTTGCAATGATTTGCTTTCAAAATCATAAGTCAGCCCTTCGGAAATATAAAGCTGCCTCGACATCCCCTCACTGCGCTTTAAAAGCGCTTTAATCTTCATAATGAGAACGGGCATGGAAAAGGGCTTCGTCACATAATCGTCACAACCCGCACGGAAACCGTCAAGCATGTCCTCTTCCGTGTCCCGTGCCGTCAGACAGATTACCGGAACAGACTGTCCGGCAAGGACACTTTTCAGAAAATCCCTGCCGTCGCCGTCCGGTAAATTCCTGTCAAGAAGAATCAGATTCATCTTCCGGCTCAAGCTTTTCTCTGCTGCTAAAAGATTATGCGCGCAATGCGTGATATAGCCTTCCTTTTTCAGCGCAAAGGCAATTCCGTCATTCAATGCCATATCGTCTTCTATAATCAGAATATGCTGCTCCAACCTCATTCCCCCTCTATATTACAGATTACACCACTTCCCGCAGCCTTTCCACAATTGATTTTCTGTTCATGGTCCTTGTCAGAATCCGCGCCATCACCTCACAAAGCAAAACGGAAAACAGCAGAAACATAAGAAACGCCTGCATAAATGCGGACAATGAAAAGCCGGTAAAAGTCGGACTGCCGGCTGCCAGATACGTAATAAACGTACCAAATACCGCGGCAAGTCCCACCGATATAAAAATATACCGCGCATATTTTGTAAAGACATCCCTCTCCATCTGCTTTCCGGTCAT
>CAZKOR010000190.1:0-7374 GCA_964554405.1 uncultured Bacteroides sp.
CATCCTGTGCCGCATTTTCTTCCGTAAAAGGAAGCTGCAGAATTTTTGCCTGAGTAGTCTCATATTCAAAAATGGTACAGGTTAAAATAATTTTGGTATCTGACAATGCCCCATCCATAATATTGGCATTTGTTGTACATCCCAAATACAGCGCATCCGGCATTTCATTATTCAGGCAGTCGCAAATATTCCGGATATGCTCTAACTCCATATCCTCCGAATATATTCTGAATATGGTAACGTAAGCCGAATGGGAAGTGCGCCACTCTTTAATCTCCGTAAGCTTTTCAAGAAATTCCTTATCATCTTTATAGAGAATCTTAAATTGTTTCATGTCCTTCACCTTCTTAATTTATTCATGACTTCTTTACCATATATTATAATTACTCTTTTCCGTTTTGGCAATCTCGATAAAAAAATAAAACAAAGCCACCTCTGAATATCTTTATATTCTAAGAGATGGCTTGCTATATCTATTTTCAGCTTTATTGTGTATTCCTGTTTCTGCGCAAAGCACCATTCTTTTTCTTCTGCTTCGTCTTAACCTCTCCCGGCGTTTTGGACAAAAAGATAATAAGCACAGAAATCAGAATCACTCCTCCTAACGATACAATCGCTAACGGAATACTTCCTTTTCCGGATGTGCCGGAATAATCCGCAGTATCAAATCCGATCATTGTCAATGCTGCGGAAAAAGGATAAATATCTCTGAGCAGCCCCTCCTTAAAAAACATGACGCAATATCCTGTAATAAAAGCAGAAAGAGCGCCGCCCATGAACCATCCCGGTTTTTTACTGCAAATACCGATAATCGGCAAAACTACAATATATATTCCAATGGAAAGCCCTATCATCTGAAACAGTCCGCTTATCATAATGGAAACGCTGATATTGGGAAGTTTTGCGCATACGGAAACAATAACCGTAACCACAAGACTGTAAACGCCTAAAACAACTGCCAGTAATCCAACGGCAATCAGTTTTCCGGTCAGGAATTTCCGGAAAGAAACGGGTACTGTCAAAATATTTTTCAAAGTATCGTCTGTGTATTCCCTGTTCATCAGATAACCGCCGATTAATGTAAAAATCACGGGCATAAAAATCTGTGCATTTCCCCATACTGTCATTTCCAGCAAATCGGCAAATCCAAAATCCGGTCTCTTTAACTCTTCTATCATGACAGCCTCTGAAAACAACTGCAGAAGCGGAGAGCACAACATTCCGATGACAGCGATTAGTAAAATATGGTATCTCTTCATTTTCCAAAACTCTGTTTTTATAATAGCCAACATAATTGCAACGCCTCCTATACACTCTGTTTTCGATAAATCTTTGTCATTAACGCCACGCAGACTGCTGCCTCTGCAAGCAATACGGCAAAGACAATATGAGTCGGTACGAAATAAGGGCTAAAACGCTCGTAAAATACGGCCGCTTCTCCTCCCCTTACCGTATGAAACTGATAAAGCCAGCGGAATATCATAGGAACAGGAAGCAAAGTTGCAATATTAACCCCCAACGGCACCATTACAAAAGCATCGCTGAAATGTGTAATATACCCAAGCACCATATAAGCAAAAGCAATAATGACAGAAACAATATAGGACTTATTGAACCAGACGACCAAAAGGATACAGGGCAGCGAGGCGCACCAAAATAAAACCGCACTGCCAAATGTAAGTAAAAACTGCAATCCCCATCCATCCAGCGCCCTGCCCGATATGACAGCCATTACTATCGTAATTCCATATCCTGCAATCTGGTATCCGACCATAAATAATAAGAGAACCACAAGTTTAGCAACCGCCAGATGGCTCTTTTTTATCGGAACGCACAGCAGGTTTTTCATTGTATCATAATCAAATTCTTCAAAAAAAAGATTCGCCGCTATCACCACCGAAAGCGGAATCAAAATCAGAAAGCCGTTTTCTTCTCTTACGACCGACATCATATCGTCTAAATCTGCCGACGATAAAAGTAAGGAATAAAAAAAGGGCATAATCGCGGTTGTGAGGAAAGCCGCCTGAAATAATTTTTTTCGTTTTAATTTTGCAAACTCACAGATAATCAGTTTAAGCAATTCCCTCACCCCCTGTTACGCGTTTGAAATAATCCTCCAAACTTTCCTCGCAAATATAGGCTTCCGAAACCTCCAATTCGTTTTCTACAAACGCTGTAACAATTTTACCCACCGGCAGAGTAAGGTTATGCAGGCGCAATCTATGGTCGTCCTGTATGGTAAACTGGTTTTCATGGAAATTGCACTCCAATATCCTTGCCGCCTGCGCCGTATCAGAAACCGTGAAGCGGATATGCCTGCTGCTTTTCTGCTCCAACTGTGCAAGGCTTTCTTCTTCCAGCAATATGCCGTGGTCTATGATTCCTATATCATCGGCTAACAGTGCAATCTCGGAAAGAATATGACTGGAAATCAGAATTGTTTTACCCCTCTCGTCACAAAGGGCACGCAGGAAAGAGCGCACTTCCGCAATGCCAATCGGGTCAAGACCGTTGATTGGTTCATCCAGAATCAAAAGTTCCGGGTCGTGCATGACTGCAAGGGCGATTGCCAGCCGCTGCTTCATGCCGAGAGAATATTGAGAAAAGAGTTTTTTGTCCTTATAAGGCAGACCGACTAAATCCAGCGCATTCTTAATCGCATCACGATTCGGCACACCCCGCAGGGCAGCAAAAATACGCAGATTCTCCGTTCCTGTCAAATTAGGATAAAAACCGGGGGATTCAATCAGACTGCCGATTCGCGGCAGGAGCTTATTTTCATTTCCGGATAATGGTTTTCCCCAGATTGTTACCTCTCCTGAAGTCGGCGGCGTCAGACCAAGCAGCATTTTCATGGTCGTAGTCTTTCCTGCCCCGTTTCTGCCAAGCAGACCGTAAATACGCCCTTTCTGAACATGGATATTCAGATTTGCAACACTTTTCTGTGTTCCATATTGTTTTGTAAGATTTTTTGTTTCAATTACATATTTGCTCATTGCGAAACCTCCTTTTTCGTATTCCTGTGGAATCTTACTGACAGGTTTCATTCTATCACGCCAATCTTGCATTAACCTTGCGTTAATCTTGCAATAACCTTGGGAATAACAACATAAACGCTGTTCCGCTGCCGGGTTCGCTCTCTGCTGTTATCTGACCGTTCATCTTTTCGGTAAGCTGATGTACGATGGAGAGTCCGAGACCGCTGCCTTTTTCGGCGCGTCCTTTGTCGCATTTGTAGAGCCGTTCAAAAATATGCTTCATGTCTTCTTTTTCCATTCCTATTCCATTGTCCGCCAGTCGGATTTGTATCTTATTATCGTGTTCTGATAAAGTTATTTCTATTTTATCCGCATGGCTGTGAGCAATTGCATTCTGCATGAGATTATTCAGTATCCGCATATAAGCGTCCGGGTCAAGCTGCACCCGGAAAGGCTGTTCAGGAATATCAATCACATAATCTATCTGCTTATCTTCTAAAATCGGTATCCAGTCAATCAATATATTCCTTGTAAGCTCGGTAATTTCTACTGTACTTATCTCAATGGCAAACTCATCGGAATTTAGTTTGAACCAGTCAAAAAGCACATCAATATATTCCTTTAAATCATGTGCCTTACGCCGTGCAGTCTCAATATAATCTTCACGGTCCTTTCCCGTAACGACTCCTTTATGCGCGGCGTCAAGATATCCGATCAATGTCGTAAGCGGCGTCCTTACATCATGGGAAAGGCTCGTCATAAGCTGCTTATTGGTTTCCTCTGTCTGACGAAGCAGCGCCAGCCTGTTTTCGTATGATGCAACAATATCATTGATTTCATAAGCAATCGGTGCGGTAAGTTCATGCGTCTCCGATAAGATGCGCCTGTTTCCGTTTCCGTCCTTTATGTCCGTCAATGCCTCCGACATTTCAGAAAGCTGCTTTTTCACACGCCTGACGATGAAAAAAGCAGCCAAAACAGACAGCGCTGCAACAGCGATTGACAAAATTGTAATCAGTTCCCTATACAAATGTCATACCTCCTTATTGAAACGGTACCCGATGCCTTTTATTGTCTGGATATATTTCGGGCTTCCGGGATTTTCTTCCAGCTTTTTCCGAAGTCTGCTGATAATTGCCATGATATTGCTGTCATCATAGACATACTCCTCACCCCAGACATTCTCATAAATCTGCTGCTTGGTCAGTATCTTTCCCTGATTTTTCGCAAGAAACAGAAGTAAATCAAATTCTTTCGGGGGCAGTTCAAAAGTTCCGTTTACTGTCGCAATGGAACGATTGTCAAGGTCAATTGTCAGGCCATCAAACGTAAGCTGTGACAAATCCCCTCCCGGCTGATTAAAACGGGTATAGCGGCGTATAAGGGAAATAACGCGGGCTATCAGCTCATCCATATGAAAAGGTTTTGTCAAATAATCATCTGCGCCAGCCCGCAGTCCCCGTACTTTAGAAGCATTGTCATTTTTGGAAGTAAACATTAAAATCGGCAGGCTGCTTTCTTCCCTGATTTTTTCGAGCGTCTCAAAGCCGTCCATTCCGGGCATCATAACATCCAGTATCACAAGATGATATTCTTTTTCTTTCATTTGCAGTAAACCGGATTTTCCGGAATAACAGCAGTCGGCTTCTATACTTTCCTGTAAAACACTCTGTTTAATCAATGCACAAAGTTCTTTGTCATCATCTATAATCAAAATCCTATTCATTATGGGTGCTCCTCCGTATGTCAAATCGCACATTTAATGCTGAAAATACAGCCATATCACAATTCATTAATAGTTGCAGTAATCGGCATATTGCATATCCGTTTAGATGGCGCATGAACTGCAATCAGAACTGAAATGAAATCAAATAAAAAAATAATGGCAATCAATATAATTGGTAAGCTCCACGGTATTCCAAAATATCTCGTAAGTAACCGTTCATGCAGGAAATGGTTAATTGGTATTCCTATACCACAGCCAACAATAAGACCTGAAACAGCATAAGTAAAAGCTTCTGCGGCAATCATTCGTGTTAGCTGTTTTCCATCCATACCAACAGCTCTCATAGCACCGTATTGTTTGGTTCTTGCAGTTACGCTCATTGATATACTATTGATAATATTAAATATGGTAATCATAGCGATAACCGCTAAAAAGCTGTATAAAACAACTTGTGCAGCCAGATAGGTACTGGCATCGCTCTGATTCTGTTTGCGAGCATCACTAAAGATAACATCACTTCCAATCATACTGTTAATCTGTTGTATGACTGTATCGGCAGTTTTATCGCTTAATTGAATCCCAATCAGGCAATAGTTTTGCTCCCCTGTCAACCATTCAAAAGTTTCCTGAGAGCAGATTACACTATATTCACTCGGCCAGACCCCGCTGGAAGCAGAACAGGTAATTTCTACTTCTTTTCCTGCAATCTGAATGGTATCTCCGACTTTCAGCGGGTTATCTTTATTACTGATTGTCATAACCTGATTGCTTTTTCCATAGACTGCCTCTATATCTCCCTGAACCATACTGTCCTTAAAGCTATCCAGCAGTGAATCACTGTAAGAGATTAGATTCACATGGTCAATTCCTTCATTTGAGGAAGTGGCAGGAATATTATTCATGTATGAAGTAGCCCAGATATTTTCCACTCCTGATATTGCCCCTATCTTGTCAAATAAATCCTGTTCCAATATATGTGCATTGGTGTAACCGTTGAGTAGAATATCCGGATTCCATGACTGCAAAGACGGTACTAATGCATGAGCAAAATCCAGTCCGACAGGCAAACACAGGAGTAAAATAATACTTAGCGAAAAACTCCCGGTCATTAAGAGCCAGCTTCTTTTCGATGATATTGCATGATGAACGCCTAATGTCCGTTCCACATTGCCCAAGTGTAATTTTGAAGCGTGATGTCTGACAGCGACATTCATCATATTTCCTGAAACTGCGGCTATGGGTGAAACTTTAGATGCACGTTTCGCAGGAGACCCAGCAGCTAACAAAACTGTCGTGACACCAACTACTACACCACAAATAATCCCAATAGGGCTAACTGCAAAAACAGGTGTTGCTGCAAATTCATCACCAATACCATAACGCAGCAACGCACAAACACCCCAACTGATTACAGTTCCTAAAATCAAACCGACAGGTACTGCTGTTTTACACCAATTTAATGCTTCCAAACGCACGAATCGGATAATCTGTTGTCTGCTCGCACCAATACAGCGTAACATGCCAAAAAATTTCGTCCTTTGCGCCACATTACTGTTCATGCTGCCGGAAATCATTAATACTCCTGCTAAAAGCACTAAAACAAATAACATAGCCGCCAATTCGTAAATACCATTTACCGATGTATTACTGCTTTGCCCCGCAATACCCATAACAGCAGTGTTTTCAGAGATACTATTTTCCGGCAGATGATACTGCTCCCGGATTTCCAATATTGCTCTCTGCGCTTCCCGTGCATTCCGAAACTGTACATAGCAAACAGGACTGGTTGCAATATTATTTTTTTCCATTATTTCGGCAAAAGCTGACTGCGTCATATATACGGCAACCAAATACGTCTGTTCTTGAAAATATTCTTTATCATCCGAACCAAATCCGGACACAATAAAATCAACATTCCCGGCAGGCGTATATAGTGTCACATTATCTCCAAGCTGCACATTCAAAGCTAACTTTGCACTGGAACTAAGTACTACTTCATCATCACTTTGAGGATAAGCCCCTTCCTCAATGCCATTTGCAAGGCAAGTCAAATATGTTTCATCAGTTCCATATAACGCAGCTTTTTTTTCATTGACATAGTATGATTGGTCTGCATCAAAGTTAAAAACCTCTGACCAACCAACTGTAGTAATATCTGAACGCCTGCTGATTTCTCCCACAGTATCCTGCGAAATATTTTTCAGTTTGATATGCCAACTTCCATGTCTGTCCTGCATATAAATATTCTCTGCCCGGATTACCATATCTGCAACACTGAAAATCGTTGTTACCAATAACACCGAAATGATAATACACAAGATTGTCATTTGATTTTGTCTTTTCCTTACTTTCGCAGAAATCGGCACAAGGCTAAGATAACTTTTCATTCGCTGCACCTCCCCAAATCAGTCACTACACCATCTGACACCTGCAACACTCTGTCAGCGGTCTGTGCAATCATGCGGTTATGAGTAATCATAATGATAGTCTGCTCATATTTTTTTGACGCTTCTTTTAACAGGGCAATCACCTCGCTGCTGTTTTGGGAATCCAGATTCCCTGTCGGTTCATCCGCAAGAATCAGGGACGGACGTGTGATAAGTGCACGCCCGATTGCCACCCTCTGCTGCTGCCCGCCGGATAACTGGCTGGGCAGATGGTTACGGCGTT
>CAZKOR010000191.1:0-5375 GCA_964554405.1 uncultured Bacteroides sp.
AATTTGATCCTTAATGACTGAACTAATCTCTTCTGGTCTTAAATTCATGGATCATTCGCACCTTTCTTTTAGAATTTCATTAATTAAATCTGAACTTTCAGTAAATCCTTCTGTAGTTCATTCAATTTTGTACTGATACTGCTGTCTACTACCCTGTCACCGATACGGATCACCATACCGCCAATCAGTGTCGCATCCAGTTCATAATTCATTTCCATGGACTTATAGTCCGTTGTGTCAAGCAGCTTCTGCTCAATCTTTTTGCATTGTTCATCTCTTAAAGGCACCGCCGTTGTAACGGTAGCAACACCGATTCCTTTATACTTCTTTACTTCCGCAAGGAAATATTCCAGGATCTCATCAATTTCCTGATAACGGTCCTTAGAGATGATAATCGTCAGAAATCCAAGCAGCTCATCAGAAACTCTTCCTTTGAATACTTCTTCAACAACCTGAAGCTTCTCTTCCTTATTAACTTTAGGATGTGTCATCAGTTTGCCGAATTCTTCATTTTCTTTCAGAATTTTCTGAAGCTGTCCGATTTCCTCAAGCAGGCTGTCCACTTTATTTTCTTCTACTGCAAGTTCAAATAACGCATCTCCGTATGTTTTTGAAATTAGCTTAGCCATGTGCTATCACCCATTTCTTTCAGCGTTTCCTCGATAAGACTGTCTTGTACAGTTGTATCAATTGCCGCATTTACAACCTTTCCTGCCATCAAAGATGCCAATACCACCATCTCGCGCTTCACTTCGTCAGCCGCTTTCTTCTTTTCCAGTTCGGCTTCCACATTCGCTCTTTCAATAATTCTTGCAGCTTCTTCTTTTGCTTCCGCTACAATCTTATTTTCATTCGCCAATGCTTTCTTTCTTGCTTCGCTTAAGATGTTTTCCGCTTCCTTATCAATATCTTTCAATCTGGACTCATATTCAGCCTTTAACTCTTTGGCATCTGCCATGTCCTTAGCTGCATCATCAAGTTCGCCCTTAATCTTGTCCTGTCTTTTTTGAAGCATTTCACGAACAGGATTGAATAACAGATGTGATGCAATAAGGAACAATGCAAAGACTGCAATGATTGACAATCCTGCATCTGCAATCAGCTGAAGATCCAAGTCAAAAAGTCTTGGTTCCATCTCTGCAGTTGCCAGTACCAGATTCGCACATACTATCGAATTCATGCTTTAAGCCTCCTTTCTCCTTTTTCTCTTCCAGAGGCTATTACGGTACCAAAGGTTTTACGAATAAGAGTAACATCGCAATAAGCAGACCGTACAAACCGGTTGTCTCAGCTACGGCCTGTCCTAAAAGCATCGTAGATGTAACATCGGATTTTGCTCCCGGATTTCTACCAACAGCTGCTGCTGCATGTCCTGCTGCGATACCCTGTCCAACACCAGGTCCAATACCTGCGATAACTGCAAGTCCTGCTCCGATTGCTGAACATCCCAAGATAAAATTACTGTTAAATTCCATTTTTTGTTTCCTCCTTGATTTAAATATGCTAGTTTTCTTTTCAAAAAATTGAAAAATCTTTGATTTTCAACTTCTTATTCTGTTGTACATGCGTCTGTAATATATGTCATCGTCAGCATACAGAATACATAAGTTTGAATTGCTCCGGAGAACAAATCAAAGTAAACATGAAGCGCTGCCGGCCAGATGATTGCTATCTTGGATAACAATGCATATACAAGCGCCATCATAACCGTACCGGATAAAACGTTTGCGAATAAACGCAGTGACAATGAAATCGGTACGGCAATATCACCTATCACATTAATAGGCGCCCATATCGGCCACGGATCACACAAACCGGCGATAAAGCCTTTCACTTTCTGGTATCTTAACTTATTGAAGAAAATCAAACAAAACGTAATGATACCAAGCGGGAAAGTGACGCCATAATCCGCTGTAGGCGGCCGCAATCCGAACAATCCGGAAATATTACTTAATAAAATAAAAATAAAGATTGTCGAAATATAATTTCTAAACTGCGGTGAAAACTTACCCATAACACCACCAACCATATTATCAAGCATCTCGACAACCATTTCCACTATATTCTGGAATGTTCCCGGTACTTCCGATGCATGCTTAATAGCTCGGTTCGCCGCAATGCAGAATCCGATAATGACTAACATGACAATTAATACGCAAACATGCGTCGTCGTAATCCAGACCGTCTGCCCAAAGAGCTGATAAGGAAATACGCCATGCACCATAAAGTCAATATCCGCTCCTCCGGACATCAGAACTCCCTGTCCCATACTCTCACCTCCTTACGAATAAATTTTAAATCTTAAAAACTTTGGAACTGATTTTTCGGGTAAAAGGCTGCATATATGCAGACACTTTCATTCCCATATAACCTAAAAAGGCAAAAAGCGGATTGGCAAATCCACTTACTGCAAGTATTGCCATCGCGATTACTATGATAAGATAACGGACAAGATATTGCGTACCGACTGTTTTCATCGCATCTTTAGATGCCATCTCCAAACTCCGGGAGAGCGTCCACCACATATGAACGGAACCTATTACCGCAAGTACTACCCCAATCCACAATCCTATACTATATTCCGGCTTACGGGAGAAAAATAAAAGAATAACCTGACATACAATGCCATAAAGAAAAATGCCCAGAGACAAATCAAATAATGTAGGATCAATTTTTATCTTCCCGTTTTTTTCCATCTTTTTCTTCTTCCTGACCGGCTTTCATGTGCTTTCTTGTGACTGCAGGTTCTTCATATATTTTTTTTGCAAATCGAAATACATTTGTGCCCCCTGCAATAGCTCCCGCAAAAAACAGAATGACAATCCAAAAAGTGGTTCCGCACTTTTTATCTATATACATTCCTAGAAAAGAACAGAGAAAAATAGGTACAAGCATATTGATACCAAATTGACTTATCATCATAAGTGAGTGATAGACGTTTCGATTAAATTTCACAGTTTTTCCCCTTCTTTTTATGCACACTTAAAATTATAACCATTTTTGGGAATAATGTCCAGTATATTTGAGGAAATTGTGTGATTTTTGTTGACTTTTTCTTTTGGATAACTTCTTTTTTATGGTATACTTAACTGTATATTATACATATTGTAGGAGGTTCTATGCCGACACCCATCTTATACCGTAAAAGAATTATTCCCGAAGAATGCGTCCTGTTGAAAGATGATAAAATTTTGTATCAGGACGAACAGATTATCGTCACCGGATGGAATACTTTAAAACCAAAAAAAGAACTCCACCACGGTTACTCCTGTTATTTTTTAAACGAGGGCTATAAAGTCAGTAAATTTTACCGCGAAGATAATTCTCTTCTGTTCTGGTACTGTGATATCGTTGAACACGACTTTCAGCCCGAAACCAACACCTACATTTTTACCGATTTACTCGCCGATGTCATCATATATCCTGACGGTTTTGTCAAAGTTGTAGATATTGATGAACTTGTTACAGCGCTAAATGAAAATCTCATTTCCGAAGACACATTAAAAAAATCACTGCTGTGTTTAAGCAATCTGTTAGACATTATTTATGCCGGTCATTTTGACACACTGCAGGAGCCTGTTGAGAGAGTAATTTCCACACCATCCGTCCTATCCTAATATTACCGTACAAAAGGATTATTTGTTCATATTTTCCTTAAGTCTCTTATTTTCTTCGAGCAGCTGTCGGATGAGAGAACTCTGCTCAGCGAGAAGAGAATCCTTTTCGGCAATAATCTTATTATAAGTCCGTATATCCCGATAGTATTCCTCTCTGTCCTGGCAGCGCTTACGGATATCTTCTTCGGCGCTGAGCCAGAGCATCGTATTAGACGCTTTATTGATATAGTCGTTTTCGCAAGCTAACATATGTATCTCCTCCCATGTTGCGGCTTTGAACAGTTTTGCCCAGTAATCAATCTGATATCTTTTATCTTCGTCAGTTGCTAAATCTATATGGGATAAGTTTACCACACTTAAGACAAAGTTGTCATTATAAACTTTATGGTTTTTTACGTTTATCAGTTTGTATGTAGCATAAAATTCCGGAGAATCCTCAAACAGGGTATAGTCGTTTAGCAGAACGTTGATGTCCAGACGGAATTCCTTGTCGTCGATAGCTTCACCGAGAATGATTGGATTTGTGATCCTGACAGAAGCGACCTCCTCTTCCGAAAGGTGAAGAAGAGTGCAGATGAGTCCGCGCAATACTTTATTGTTCGTCTGTAAAACAGCGCGGAACATATAGTCGTTGGTCATGTTGAAACGGAGCGGTCCGCTGGCGTTTTGCGCGAAAAAAAGTGGGCTGTTGTGCCGGAAAGCGGCAGATTTGTCTTTGTTCATAGAAATGTCTCCTTTGTATGATAGAAATGTATAAGTTAGCGCATGATGAAACATGACGCCAGAATGTAAATGTAAGTTTGTTATACCATAAAAAAAGATAGAATACAATTATTTTAGACAAGAGAAAGTGCAGAAAAATAATAGATGGAATACCGTTTCTCAAGTATAAATATCATGATGTAGATAAAAGAGAGCAATTTAACAGAATTACATACAAGATGTAGTATTGTGTATTTTGCGGTGTAAGTTGAACTCATACAGTCAGCATAACCACACAAACCAGAAAGTTTCTGTGCTTTCAGCGCAGAAACTTTCTTTCGTTGACATTATTCAGATAACAATTTCAGATTTAGTATTTAATAACAGCATACACACCCTGTCCGCCTGTTGTATTAAACGTAACAGTCGCAGGATTTGAATCCGTATCTTCCAGAACAGTTACTGCACCGCCTGGGCGCACACAGATAACTGCATATGTCTTTCCATCCTGTACAAAAGATTTCGGAATTCCTAATTTCACCTGAATCTCTGCTCCATCGGAAGCTAAAAGGCTGAACTTTCCTTTATTCATCTTTCCAAGTTCAAGGTTTACCATCGGACCAACAACAGCATTTAAATCTGCCGCTGCCTGATCAATGGAAGCTTTTGCAAGTGTGCTTTTCTTAGCATCAAAATCGGAAAATTTTGCATAAGGCTTCTCACCGTTTGAAAGACCATATGAATTAGCGATATTGCTTGTTCCTGTTGCTATCGCGCTTCCTGTCACGCTAGTTGCCAGATATGTGCCATTCACTGTGGACTTTACTCCTGCAACAGCAGCCGGTGTCTGTACTGCTGCAGTTTCAGATGTGCTGCTGTCTGCCGCATTATCACTGCTGCTTTCCTTTGTTACAGAAACTGCTACACTGCTGCTTTCCTTTATTGCAGAGGATGATACACTGCTGCTCTGGCTGCTGCTGGGCTCTTTGTCGTCATCGTCGCCGGGTTCTTTGTCGTCGTCACCGGGTTCTTTGTCGTCGTCGCCGGGTTCTTTGT
>CAZKOR010000191.1:5475-7374 GCA_964554405.1 uncultured Bacteroides sp.
CCGGGTTCTTTGTCGTCGTCACCGGGTTCTTTGTCGTCGTCGCCGGGTTCTTTGTCGTCGTCACCGCTTCCGGTGTCGTCGTCGCCGTCTTCGCTGGTGTCGCCGCCCTCCTCCGCAGATACTACGGTTGGCGTTCCTTCCGTCAAAGCTGCTGACACCGGCGTTGCAACCAATGCAGCTGCAAATGCTCCAATCATCATTTTTCTTACTACGTTTGCTTTCATGAGTGTGATTTCCTCCTTCATATTTCTTACAGCAATCAATAATTTTACTGTAAGAAATAATTTAGCATACTTTTTACTATTTGTCAAATAATTATTTACTATCAGAAATAATCGTCCGTACAAAATATTGCTATGATTAAGATAAAAAGAAGAGGATTCACATATGGAAAAAGGGTTAGTCGATTTAAAAAATATGGGACAGCGAATTAAATCGTTGCGAAATTCCATGAATTATACACAGGAGAAATTTGCGGCGCAAATTAATATATCAACATCTTATCTTGCATTACTGGAAACGGGAAAAAGAATGGCAAGCATAGACGTGCTTGCCCAAATCGTTGATTCCTTTCATGTCAGTTTAGATTATCTTCTTTTCGGAAAAGAAGAACCGCTTGAGACGAAAAATTATCTTTTTTTTCAAGAATTGTGTAGAAAGTTTTCAAATGAGGAAATATCATTTGCATTAAAACTTGCTGAATTTTATCTTAATAACAGACCTCTTAATAAATAACCCTGAATTGGAAAACTATCTAATAAAAAATATGTCCTCCGATTCTATAACGCGGCGTAATACCGTCTACAGGCGTCCTGAAATAAACGCAGTTACCGACCGTAGTTGTTCCGGCCATCACTTCGTCTGCCGCCTGATAGCAGCTTGGTGTTGCACGCCCTTCCGCCAGCGCTAATGCAAGTCTTCCACTCGCTACCGGCGAGAACTGTCCCGATTGATAAATAACACCTATTATCGTATCCGGATAGACCGAACTCAACACCCTGTTAATTACAACAGAACCAACTGCTACTTGTCCGACATAGGGTTCCGCCCCTGCTTCGCAATAAATCAAATTAGCAAGCAGATATCTGTCTCCCTCCTCAAAATGCACTTCCGAAATATCACGCCAGCTCGACTGCGCGGCAAGTTCCGCCATACGCAACTCTTCAGCAAGTTTTTCCCTGAGAGCCGCGAGATTTTCCTCCTGCGCTTTTATCTCCTGCTCATATGCTAACGCCGCCGCTTCCGCATCGGAAATCTGACTGGATGTACTTGCAAGAGAATTGCTTGCCTGACTCACCAGTCCGGAGACCCGGCTCTGCTCTGCCACTACCTGTACCCTATAACTGTCCAGTTCACTCTTATCTGCTTCTAACTGCACCATGGCTGCGTCCAACTCTGCCGCCATATCTTCAATCTTTTCCTGAGTCTCTTTATATTCTTCCAACACTTTTCTTTCATATGCAGACAACTGTTCAATATAACTGTTCCGATTCAATAATTCAGCAAGACTTCCCGCTGAAAGCAGCATCTCCAAATAGAGATAATCACTCTTTTCATACATGAACTTAATCTGCATTTTCATGTTTTCATACTGCTCGTCTTTCGCAGCAATTGCGTCATCCAAATCACGGTTTGTCTGATCAATCAATTCATTTGTCGCTTCTATTTCCGCTTCTTTGTCCGCGATTTTTGTCTCCAACTCACTGAGATTACTGCTTACCTGAGACAATTCCGTATTCAAAGTAGACAGCGTCCCCTCCAGAGACTCTTTCTGATCATTCAAATTATCCAGATTTTCTCTTGTAGAATCAAGCTGGGACTGCGTCTCCTGCTTCTCGTGCTCTGCTTCCTCAATCTGGCGCCTTGTCTCCTCTGTCGCATAAGCAGAAACGTGCAGCA
>CAZKOR010000192.1:0-7361 GCA_964554405.1 uncultured Bacteroides sp.
CTGAAGCTGTCGTTCCCGATTTAATCGACTTCTTACTCTACTGCTTCTATAACCAAATTTATAAAGCAGACCATCTTGGCAAAACAAAAAAAGCTGCAGCCCTTTCCCGCCTGGGCATCTGGGCGATTGAAAAGCTTCGCGGAAGCGCTGCAAAAGCACTGCAAAAAAGCATACATTTTGAACCGCCGACAAGCATTTACCGTCTTGTTGATTATGCCAAACCAATTGTCAACATCGGTAATCAGACCGGAGAAGGCTGGTTTTTGACCGGAGAAATGGTAGAACTAATTCACAGCGGCGTCAACAACATTGTCTGTACACAGCCATTCGGGTGCCTGCCGAATCATGTTGTCGGCAAAGGTGTTATTAAGGAACTTAGAAAGCAGTATCCACTTTCCAACATCGTGGCAATTGACTACGACCCCGGTGCCAGCGAAGTAAACCAGCTTAACCGAATCAAACTGATGCTCTCTACTGCACAGAAAAATTTAAAAAAGCAAATTAGCTAAATATAAGCGGCTCGAAGGGAGCCGCTTATATAACAGAAGCAGATGTGACGGTTCATTACTTCCGTTCACATCTGCTTTCTTACTATCTTATATTCATCGTCCGTCTGATAAAACGAACAATCAAAATTTCCGCCGCTTAAAAAATGCGCCATATCATCTTCATCTAAATCTACCATACAGACATAACATTCATAATCTTCATCATAAGCATAATGACTGCATGTATCACATTGACTTCCCATAATAATCTCCGGATATCCTAATAAAAAGTCTTCTCAAACTTGCGGTTGATAAACTTAATACTATCCGCATCTTCTGCAACCAGTGACTCTATCGCCATATCTGCAGCTTCTTTCTGCAGCTGGTTCACACAGAATACACAGGTTCCGAATTTATCTCTCGAAAAGAATCCGGGTTTCTCCCATTTTACATAATAGGATACCCTGTGCTTTAACAAAAGCTTCTCAATCCGTTCTTTTGTCGCCATGTCAGTGACTTGACACCACTCCAGTTCATTGTGTACTTTTACTTTTTGATATGCTGTTTCCATCTCTACTACCTCATCATCCCGTTATCTCATAAGAAAATTTCTATCTGAAAATAATACCTGTTCTATTATATCGCTTTTTGCCAATTTGTGCAAGCTTGCAGAATGTGCTAATTTGTGTTATCTTTAAATAATGATTGTGTCCGGCAGGGCAAAAAAAGTCGTGTAAGAATGGAGAATGATTATGCCGATTAAAATTCAGGATTCCCTCCCCGCAAGAGCTACGTTAGAGGGAGAAAATATTTTCGTTATGACTGAGTATCGTGCCATTCATCAGGATATCCGTCCTCTGAATGTGCTGATTCTGAATCTTATGCCGACTAAAATTATCACAGAAACACAATTACTGCGAAAGCTCTCTAATTCGCCGCTGCAGGTAACGGTGGAATTCTTGCAGACCGCAAGTTATGTTCCACAGCATGTGGATTCCAATCATCTGAGTTCTTTTTATACTACATTCGACCAGATAAAAGACCGGAAGTTTGATGGTATGATTATCACCGGCGCACCTCTCGATTACGTAAAATTTGAGGACGTTACATACTGGAATGAATTATGCACCATTATGGAATGGGGCAAAACTCATGTGCACTGTACGCTGCATTTATGCTGGGGCGCTTTTGCGGGTCTTTACTATTTATACGGCTTAAACCGCTATGATATGGAAGAAAAACTGTCCGGTGTCTATGCACACAGAGTCTTGAAAAAAACTTCACCGTTATTCCGTGGTTTTGATGATATTTTCTATGCACCGCAATCCCGTGCTATGGGAATCGATGAAAAACTGATTACTTCCGTTCCCGACTTGGAATTGATGGCAATTTCCGATGAAGCGGGTGTGACAATCGTAAAAACAACGGACAGCCGCCATTTCTTCATCACATGCCATCCCGAATATGACACGGATACGCTTGCGAAGGAATATTATAGGGATTTGGAAAAAGGACTAAATCCTAAAATCCCGCGCAATTACTTTCCGGATGACGACCCGTCCAAAACGCCGGTTGTCAACTGGCGTTCTACCGGACAGCTTCTTTATTCCAATTGGTTGAATTATTACGTATACCAGACAACGCCGTATGATGTTAAGGAAATTGAGTAACACCTGTTTTATTCCCTATTTTACGGTCTTTTTCAGCATTATGCGTTTTAAAGAATTATTGTTATTTTATATAATTCTTTATTTTTTAACATAATCAGATAGAAAAATGGGGTAAAAATGGGGTACAGCCTCTAACGCTTGTGGGGTACACTATTTAGCTTTTCCAATTCTTTCTGTTTAAATTCCTCTGTGACATGCACATATAAATCCATCGTCATCTGCAATGTGGCATGTCCCAAGTACCCTTGAACTGTCTTAGGAAGTATGCCAGCCTCAATACATCTCGTTGCAAAAGTATGACGAAACGTATGCGCAGAGAATGACGGGAACAATTCAATTTCATCTCTTTGCAGATTTATCTCATTTACTATCCGCTTGATAGCATCATTTAACACGACTGAACATATCGGTGTATTTAGTTTTGTCACAAAAAGAAGGTTCTGAAATTCATTGTTCTGTATGTATTTTTCAGAAAGAATCCTTTTTAACCGGATTTGTTCCCTAAGCGCCTTCTCACATACTTCACTCATCGGCACTGTCCTTACACTGGATTCTGTTTTTGGCGGTCCTATATGGAACTCCTTCCCCTCATCTCCATTCAGCTTTTGATACAATAATGTTTTGCTCACTGAAATCATGTGATTATCAAAATCCAAATCCGATTCTTCCAATGCACATACTTCTCCCGGTCTTAATCCTGTACTCACAGCTACCAGAAATAGGTTATGATAAAAAGTTCCTGCGGAACACTCAAAAAAGTCCTCTTGCTGTTCTACCGATAATACTATTCTATCATTTGGTTTATTTTTTGCCAACCTAATTCCTTTAGATGGATTTTTCAGCGCATAATCATTTTCTATGGCAACATTAAACATATCCAATATCAAAATTCTAACCTTATTCTGTGTTTCCCATTGATACCCTTGGAAATCTAAAGAATTAATCAGATTTTTTACATGAATCTGTCTTACTTCATCTACATACATCTCTCCAATCTCCGGTAAAATGAATGCCTCAAAAATATGCTCATAATGCTGTCTGGTATTAGGACGTATAACAGGAATTTTATATGTTTTCATCCACTCTATATACCATTGGCACACAGTCATCCGCTTTCTAACGCTTGCCATTTCTGCATTATCTTTTAATACTGTCTGTAGTTTATTTCGTACTTCTGCTTTACTCATTCCATAAATAGATTTCCGCTTCCCAAATCTATCTATGTACCGTGCTTCATAACGCCCGTTTTTATTCTGGCGTATGCCTTTTCCTATTTCTTTTCCTTTGTTATCTTTTCCCATATTTTTCTTCCTTTCTATCTTATTCATTTAAGTAAAGAAGCCCCCAATGTGAGGTGGGGACTTCTCCGTTTAATTCAAATTGCCTCATGAGCCAAAAGATATTTCTCGAATCGAACTCTTTTGATAAGGCTCTTCTTGCATCCGACCTTGAGGACAAAATCGCAGTCTCGCTCATTCATCAGCTCGCGTATTCTGTTGATTCCGATTCCGGAATATGCTGCGGCCTCTTCAATCGTTATGTTCAGCTTTTCCCATATTGGCACTTCTTTCACTGACAATCCCTTCCTTTCCGGATAACGGAATATCGCTTTTTCCCGTCTTCTCCTAAAGATTCTTCTAATTCGCAATCAAAGCGCAACAATATTTTTTTAAACTTTTCAGTTTCAAACGACCCCCTTTTCGATACTATATCTCTGAAAAACTCCTTTCCGAATTCATTATTAATTGCATCTTTAAATTCTCCAAACTCCTTATTCGTAAACTCTTTCACACTCAAAAGTTTACTAAGAAATTCTTCCTTTCGCCTTTCTAAATAACTGGAATCCTCAATCTGCAAATCATTCTTACCTAACCCAATCCATTGCAACTGCTCATAAATCACATCGAATTTCCCATTTCGTGCAAGCTTATGAAATTTACTTGCTACCATGTAAGCATTTGAAATTTTTTGAATTGCAAACGGATTCACTGAAAAATACATATTTCCCATTTTGCATGATAACCTTCTCATTTCATCAGAATCATCAATATAGAGCTTCTGATGAAAAAAAATGATAAATTTTCTATAAAGAGCTTGTTCGTCTACATCTCCAAAGAACATCGATTCCCAAATTTCTGTAAGACAATTTTGCAATGTCCTTCTTTTGATTTCTTTATACTTTTGCATGACTCTACCATATTGTTTTTCTCTTCGCTCATAATATTCTGCAGGACGGGGAACAAAATAAAGTGTCAGTTTTTCTTCCACACATTCACAGCGAACTCGCCCCAACATCTGTTTGAAACTGGTTTCTGATTCTGTCATAATAACAATATTTTTCACATCTTTATCCTTGACCGAAACGCCATTATCTAAGACAGAAGTTGTTAGTAAAACTTTCGAGAGCAATTTATTTGCCATCGTCAGCACCTTAATGATTTCATTATTTTCATCATTTTCCAAGTTATCCGCATGAAGGACGCATATTTCTTTTCTTGCAACTTTTCCCGTATTCTCCAATATTGCTACAAAATCCGCTGCGACCTTTTTATCATCAATGAAAATGATACTTTTACCGTCAGATTCAGCAATTTTTTGGCAAAGGGTTTCTTCATCTGGAACGCATATGCACCTCAAATACTCGTAGCTTTCTTCAAAATTATGAGTTGCTTCTATTATTTCTGCGCACTCTTTATCACAGATACTTGGAAAGCCACAAAGTTCTTCCATATAGTACGACATCCAATAGCGATGGCTCATGTAAGTTATTTCTTTAATAAAAGGTATTATGCAATCAATAGTTGCAGATAGAAAAATCATCTGTTTATCCATTCCTGCTTTCATTATCGCTACGAAAAGTGGATAAGTTCCAATTCCGTTAAAATCAGCATCTTGTACAAAATAATGTACTTCATCGAGGCATATCACACGATATTCTGCAAAACTCAATGCTTTGCTGTTTTTAATTTCTGCTGCCAACTCTTGATATGTCTTAATCTCAATTATCGCCTCCATTTCTTCATAATTATCAAATTCCATGATTAAGTCATAAAAATATTGCTTACGTAACAGCTTGCGATTACAGATAATTAAAACCTTTTTATCCAGGCGAAAGCCTTTACCCCTCGTTTTTTGTATATAGGGAATAATTATTTTTAAAAGGAAAGTAGTTTTTCCCGCTCCAGTTGGTGCTTTAATTATTACTTTGCGTCTTCCCCAAGCAATAAAAGCTTCGCCAATCTCTTCAGATATGTACTTTTTCATCTAAACATCTCCATTCTGTGTTCAAATATTAATTTAGGCACCACAAATAATAGGTAACCATTATCAGTACCTTTCACTTTTATTTAGCAATCTTTATTTGCATATAGCTTTACAATTTTTAATTTTTCGGCGATGCCGGGTGTAAAAATATTACGGCATCGCCGCAAAAAACTTCTCCTTTCCCTTGACTCACAACGCGCGTTGTTGTATGCTAAAACCAATTTTCCCACAAATTGAGATAAATGTCAGAGGAACATTTTTCAGCGAAAAACTTTCCGTTGAATATTTTTGAAAATGGAGGTATAATGATAGTTTTATGAAGACAAATATCACAAAAGAAAATGAATATGCATATACCAAAGAATTTAGTTTACTTCAATCATTTAGTAAATCCTTTAATTGTTCTGATGCTCAAGATAAGCGCTTAAATTCCACAAAAATACGTCACTTAATAGATTGTGCAGACGTTCCATGTATATCAACAAAAACATTTGACGCAAATATACGTCTATTAAATGAAAAGCTTCCATGTAACAAAGCTAATATAAATCCAGCGCGTCAACCACAACTAAGATTGAATGACATGCCTCTCCATACTTATGTCTTTTATCAGCGTCTGCCTTTTTGTCTAAATCTAAATTCATATGAAGAAGAATTATATACGAAAGAAGTTGAAAATAGTGAACAAAAAGAACACAGACAAAAACTTAATTTAATATTAGGTTTAGAATCCACTAAATCATCTCCCTATTATTTCTATACCTTCGATATTCATAATTATTATATGCCACCTTTTTTTGCACCTTTATTTGTAGGAATACTCGATTCTTTAAAGAAAGAAAAGACATCCTGGCAAAGTTTTAGAAAAAGCACTTTAGATATTGCCGACTTTTTTTGTAACGAAAATCATCCAGAGGTCAATCAATTTCTTCCCGAAAATGCAGATATAAGAAGGGAATTATATACTTACTGGCTAGAACTTTATTTCCCCGATGAATTATTTGACTTAATTTCAGAATTTGACAAAATAATACATGGAAATGACCGTATTCTTTCATATAACCTAAACATTATGACTGACAGCCTTTCCAATGAATTATTTTTAACCCGTATTAATCAGGAAAAATTTCTTCAACATATGAAATCAAAGTTAGAACTATATCTTAATACACCCTTAGCTAATCCTACTATTGATGAGTCTAAAGATTGGACTTTATGTAAGGAATACTCACATGCATCAAATAAATACCATACTGAAGAAATATGTCTTTTGAGGGAATGGGCTTTAAAATAAAACATCTCATTATATCTACACATCCCTTTTTCATTCAATATATGAGGCTGAATAATTCAGCCTCATTGACGATTTTCAATCTTTTTTATCCCCATTCAATGCTGCAATCACAATTGTAAGAACTCCAATAACTACAACCTTTAATATTTGCTCCATCCATACACCACCTTTCCCAGCATTTTCAAATAGGGATGAGAAGTCATATCCCATCCTTGCGCCATGCTGCACCCTCCCATCAGGCACACATCCTGATTTCATCCGCCTGTCCGTCATAATAATAACAGTGGTTACTAAGCTGCTCTTCCATACTGACCTGTGTTTCGTTTACTTCTTCCACCATATTGTCGAATATCTCCCTGTCTGATAAATTATCCGCCGGAACAAAGATTGTCTCATGGATGGATGAGGGCAGAATGAAGAAATTCTGTCCTTTTGCAAACTCCCTGACAAACCTCTTATTTAGAATGCCTGCTGCGCCATATGACTGTTCTCTATTGGTAAGCACATACATTTTTACTGGCATCTCATCTTCTCCGTATGTATTTTCCATGTGCTGACCTTTGCCGTCTTCCTTATCCCCTGACTGGATTATATTCCTGATAAGAGCTGCCATATCCAGAAATTCATAGCCGTCTTTTGCAAGGT
>CAZKOR010000193.1:0-7277 GCA_964554405.1 uncultured Bacteroides sp.
AAACAGGATATAGTCTGTCATCTTCTCGCAGAACTTATCATCCTTTAAGCAGCCGAACTTAATAAACGGACTGATATCATCCCAGTATTTCTCATATTCCTCTTTTTCGGTCTTGCACATACCGGATAATTTATCCGCTACTTTCTTTGTAATGTATTCATTGATTTTCTTTACAAAACCGTCATTCTGTAATGCGCTTCTGGATACGTTAAGCGGCAGGTCGGGACAGTCGATAACGCCTTTTAACAGCATCAAAAATTCAGGAATGACTTCCTTGATATTGTCTGCAATAAAGACCTGATTGTTATATAACTTGATGGTTCCCTCAATGGATTCATATTCCATGTTGATTTTCGGGAAATATAAAATACCTTTCAAATTAAAAGGATAATCCATATTCAGATGAATCCAGAATAAAGGCTCCTTATAATCCTGGAATACTTTCCGGTAAAATTCCAAATATTCCTCTCTCGTGCATTCATTCGGATGCTTCGCCCAAAGCGGCTGCGTCTCGTTGAGAAGTTCCGGACGTTTCGTAATCTTTAATCTCTGCTCATCCTCTTCTTTTTCCTTCTTAATCTCTTCTACTACGTTATCGGAATCCAACTTCTCCGCTTCGGTAATAATCTGTGTCTCCGTTGTATTTGCCTTGGAGAGATAAATTTCTATCGGCATGAAAGAACAATATTTTTTAATAACTTCTCTTGCCTTATATTCATTACAGAACTCCAGACAGTCTTCGTTGATAAAAAGGGTAATCTCCGTTCCGACTTCACTTCTTGTACCCTCGTCCATATCAAATTCCGTACCGCCGTCGCATTCCCAATGAACCGCTTTTGCACCCTCTTTATAGGAAAGGCTGTCAATATGCACTTCATCCGCTACCATAAAAGCGGAATAAAATCCCAGACCGAAATGACCGATAATCTGGTCGTCATTCGTTTTATCTTTATACTTTTCAATAAAATCCGCTGCTCCCGAAAAGGCAATCTGATTAATGTATTCTTCTACTTCATCAGCCGTCATACCAAGCCCGTTATCAATAAACTTCAAAGTCTTTTCTTCCGGATTCACGATTATCTGAATTTTCGCCTGATAATCCGTTGGCAGGGAATACTCTCCCATCATGTCCAACTTTTTCAATTTCGTAATGGCATCACAACCGTTAGAAATCAATTCACGGAAGAAAATGTCATGATCCGAATATAACCATTTCTTTATAATCGGAAAAATATTGTCGCTGTTAATAGATAAATTACCATGCTTTACTGCCATGTCATCTCATTCCTTTCTTCGTTAAATAGCTTTTTCTAAAAAACAGTTTAATGCGTATATATAGAAAAGTCAAGAAAAAATTAGCACTCATTTGAAACGAGTGCTAACAATTTATATTTTCAGTGAATATTCTCAAAATAAATATCATAAATATCAAAAAAATCCATGGTCGTCACATCCGCGTCATGAATAAAACGGATATCCTCCCATACTTCCTCATTCAGCTTTCTCGTCAGGGTTTCCACAAAAGCGTCATACTCCTGTCCGAAAACTTCATCCCTGCGCATTTCAACAATCTTTATTTTATTGCTGTCTGTTTCTTCTTTATCAAAGGTACTGATACATTTAATGATATGATATCCGTATCCTGTTTCTACAATTTCACTGATTTCTCCTGTTCCAAGATTAAACGCCGCCCTTTCAAATGCAGGATCCATCTCTCCCTTTCCAAAAGAATAAGTGCTTTTGTCATCTTCATTGTAATGCCGTACCAATTCATCAAAATCTTCGCCTGCTGCAGCCTTTTCCCATACTTCTTCAGCTATCCGGTAACTGTCCTCTTTAGCTTTCTGCGTATACTCAATCTTTTTGCCGGTTCCGTCGAGCGCATAAGTCTTAATCAGAATATGCTGCACAATAATGGTTCTTGCTTCATCATCACTGATTTCCGGATTAATATCTTTTATAATATATTGATATACTTTGTGGGCAAGTGCATATTCCTGATACAGCTTACCTATGACACCTTCATCCACTCCCATTGCCTGCTTTTCCGTCTCATTCAGGGAAGAAAAGTAAGCCTGTGCGGCATGCTGTGCCTGCATCTTTTCCTCTTTCGTCAGTTCAATCTCGTAGCGCTTTGCCATCAGGTTCATCGTTTTTATCTGTGCAATCTGCGCCAATGCAATGTCTTTAACGTTCTGTTCCAGTGTTACATCGCCTAAATTTATATTCCAGATTTCCGTACCATAGGCGCTCTCATATTGATTCTGAATATTCGTCAAATAAACCATTATTTCCGGCACAGTGCAGGAAATCGTCTCAATACGGAATATTTCATCCTTTTCAAAACCGGTTGTCAGCACTACTTTGACCCCGTCCGCGTCCTCACTTCCACAGCCTGTAAGCTGCAGCATCAATATTCCTATCATCAAAAAACAGACTATCGCCTTTTTTCTATTTCTCATAATTCTTTTCCTTCTTTATTGTACCAGCATTCCCCGTTTGTCAGGACATAATCCTCCCCCGATAAAACCGCTTTGATATAATCCGCCGGAGAAGCCAGTTTTCTTTTAAAAGCAACGCCTGCGCCCAAAAGACTTGTCGCATGAATATCAGAGCCCGCTGTCATGGGAAGCTTATGTTTCCTGGCGTAAGCAATCGCTCTTTTATCAAACTCAGGATTATTGTGCGCCCTGCTGTGGGAATTGGAGTGCATGGCATTGACACCCTCTACGCCGTCTACCCACTCGGGAAACAGGCGGACTTCAGGAATATAGCCCTCCTCCCGATACGGATGCGCATGTATCACCATACCGCCATTTGCATGCACAAGCCTGTACTGCTCTTCGATATCCGCCTTGCGGATTCCCGGATTAGCAAGCATCCATTCTTTATCAATTCCATATAATAAAAATTCCGTTGCGTGAAATCCTGCTTCATATCCAAAGAAAACGTCCAGTCCTATTTTATCGCCTTCCGCTTTCGCATTTTCATATCCTTTGCAAAACTCATTCACCCACTCGTCCCAAGGTAAACTCCTGTCCACCGCTGTATTGCCGCCCCAGTTGTGGTCCGTTATGAAAATACCCGTGTAACCGTATTCTTTACAGGCTCTTGCCATCTCCTGTCCCGTAGCGATACTGCAGGCACTGCCTTCCGAAGTATGGATATGGGTTTCGTATAAGTATGGATATTCTTTTTTGATTTTATCTATTATATCAGACATATTGGCGCCTTTCTATTGATTTTTCATATCTCCTTGCGGAACCAAAACGATAATTTTTGATAGCCCAAACGCTCGTAAAACTCGTGCGCGCCTGTCCGCTGAATACCTGATGCAAGCCCAATCATCGAAATGTTTCGTTCTCCTGCCAGTTCTTCAACACGTTCCATCAGCATTTTACCAATGCCGCAACGCTGAAATGCAGGCAAAACAGCTAGTCCGTTCAATTTCATGTATCCGTTTGGATGGTCAATCGCTAAAGTTTCAACGGTCGTAGCAAAACCGACAACAGCACTGTCCACCTCGGCAACAAATGTACAATAGCGGTCATCGCCTTTCATCTTTTCATAAATTTCGATGACGTTTTCATCCGTTACCGATGAAAAGCCAAGCACATCACGCCAGATTGCCGCTACGGATGTATAATCTTTACTTTCAATCTTTCTTATATGAATGTCCATATCTTCGCTTGTGCTCCTCTATTTTAAGTATTTTCTTAAAATGGGGCTTTCGCTCAGCTCAACGTCTGCAAAATGGCTGTAAAATCTATCCGCATTGTGATTTTTAGCACGAATCAGATAATATTGATTGATATCATTCATAGCGCATTGCGTTTCAAACTCCGAAAATAACATTTGGGCAATTCCTTGATGTCTGTACGCATTCAGGACGTAAACCCAGTCAACATATGCCATTCTGTATCCATCCTGTATACAGCCATAAAAATGGTATTCTATCCGTCCCACTACTTTGCCCTCAATCTTAGCAAGAATAGATATCGTTTTGTTGAAAAACGGATCTGTAACTCTGTTTTTTATACCCTCTTCATCAACTGCGTCGGCAGTCATCATTTCAGGTTCTTCACTCATTGCTATTTTCAAGTAATCAATATATTCTTGTACGTTATCTTTACTTAAAATCTCAAAAACCATTTCACTAGTACCTCCGTTAAGTACCGATTCCCCTTTCTGATTATACCATTACGCATCCTCGTTTTGAAATACTTTTTGCTGTCGCAATTTACGGTTCAATCCAAATATAGTGCTTATCCGCTGTAATTTTTTCTATTTTCCCGCCATTTGCCAATGCGACATGAATAGACGGCTCATTATAATTCCGAATAGTAAGCAGCAATTTATCCACACCGATTTCTTTGCTTTCCCCAATCAAGGATAATAAGAATTTTTTCCCCAGACCTCTGTTTCTTACAGAAGGACGAATGGCATATCCAACGTTTCCGCCGTCTTCCAGTAAGGCCTCGGTTAAAAAATGTCGTACTTTACCAAAACCTACAGGGCTGTTATTCTCAAAAAACCAAAATGTTGTTTGCGGAACTCTCCAACCATCCACAACACCTACCTGCTCAGAACTCTCAGCAGACTTCTTCAACCATTCCTTGTACTCGTCAAAGGTTTTGCCCTTCACTGAATTGATGAATCCATTTTCATCCGCAGGTAATTCCTGCAGCATTTCGTAGATGTCACGTCCATCATCTATGCTAAGTTTTCTGATTTCTAAACACATAACTTACCTCCAAATTCTAAATTCTATTTCATCGGATAGACCTCCACTTTAAACTTTCCAACAAAATCAGTATATTCGGCTGTTAACGTATATGTATCGGTATTATTAAACGTATAATATGTTACCAGCTCTTTCGCCCATCTCTCCTGAAAACGAGAAATTTGAACTGCTCGTTGTCGGTTCAGTAAAGGAGTGGATTATGTTTCCCAATGCCTTAGGACGGAATAATAGCCACACACTTACTAAAACCACTGCTATAACAACAATACATACCATAATATTTTTCTTTTTCATTTCTTATATTCCCTTTTATTAGATAAATTTCCGATTTATCAAGTTGTATCTTGGAAAATATAGTCCGTCAGTCTGCAAGTAAGCGACAGTTCAATTCATAAAGAGCAGTTTTATTTGAATCCCATTTCAATTTTGTCTGAGCTTCTTCACAGCTTAACCAAACACATTCCGTATGCTCATGAGAAAGTTCAATTACATCGTTACATTCAAAAGCAAATGCATATTCAGGCACAACATACATATCTTCCGGCCAATTGTCTAAATAGCGTTTTGGAAAGATATTTGTAGGAATATAGCACATTGACTTTAACTCTATAATTTTATCGATAAAAACTCCACTCTCTTCCGATATCTCCCGTTTTACCGCCTGTATCGGTGATTCATCATCTTCTCCGCCTCCCGCAATGAATTGCCATTGGTCTAGGTCTGAACGATGGAATATACAATACAGAATAGAGCCTTCAGCAACTTTGTAGGGTATTGCAAGTACTTGAAATGGTGCTCTCATAATCATTACCTCCATAAACTTCCAATTTTCCTTTCTGAATTATACCACTCCCTATCTTCGTTTACTACTATGAAATATAGGGCGCAGCAAACACCACGCCCTACTCTGTCTCAACCATATTAGTCAATCAACAATTACTTGTTGCAAATTTTTAGTCCAATCAATAATTATTTGTTTATCGTATTTATTAATATTTTCAGGTAGATTTGTTTTATCAAAAAATCTATGTTCCAACGCTTCTTCCGTATTATTTTGTATTTCCCCGCTATACGCAGTAGTCTTAAAAATGATACCCGTTCCACAGCAAATATCTCCATTCGGATAAGTGATAATTCTATCCTCACCTGAATAAATACCAAACAATGTCAGTTCTTTTATTTCAATTCCAGCTTCCTCAAATGCTTCTCTTTTTACCGTTTCTATAAATTTTTCCCCAATCTCCATAGAACCGCCAATGATTGCCCAAAGTCCATTATCGCGTCGCTTTTGAAGTAATATTTCCCCTTTGTCGTTTTCAATAATAACTCCGCACCCTATTGTCCTAAGCGGCGCATGTCCTACTACTTTACGCATCTCTGCTATATAATTTCCTCTATATTTTGCTATAATATCTTCCATATAAGATTTCCTTCTTCCATTCTGCAATCTGTGAAAATAACTCTTCTATATTAATTTTTGAGAAATCCGTTGTATCAACTTTAATCTGCCTGCCATCAACTAAAAAGGCATCAAATCCTCTGTGTTCTATTCCATACACATAATTTTCATAAGAAATAGATGCTGCTTTTAGTTCCTTTGAATTGCTCTCTTTCTTCTCCGGATAACAATCATTCACAACATGCCCTCTGTGCCTGTCAGGACTGCTTTCGCGTTCCAGAAAACGTTGGTAGATTACTTGGTAATCTCCTGTTAATGTAATTGTCAATACGGAATATTGATATTTTTCTAAAAGATTTTTTATTCCTTGTTCTGACAAATATTCAAAATTATTCTCTAAGATAAAAGGTTGTCCTGCTTTCATAAGCTGACCTGCAACATAGTACATAATTTCCATGCCGGCAATTCCAAGCTTTACTTTTTCCTCTCTCGACTGAAAGCCAACATTGTCAAATAACAGTTCTTTCACTGCATCCTTTGAAATAACAGGCAGTTTCAACCTTTCTGATACAGCTGCTGCCATGGTACTTTTTCCTGCTGCCGGAATTCCTGTCACTAATATACAATACATCCACTCATACTCCTTTCACATCAACCGTTTCTATCGCCACTTCCAGTTCCCTTACCTGTATCAGAAAATCCTCAGATACATTGTCATCCGTAATCAGTAAGTCATAATCTTTTACCTGACATACGGAATGAATCGAATGTTTCCCTATCTTCTTAGACGGATACAGTCCGATATTCATAGTGCTGTTCTCCATGACAGCTTTTCCAAATTCCACACCGGCAGCATCATGAATGGAAGCTCCAAAATCCAAAGACAATGCAGTATGGGACATAAACGCTTTGTTTATTCGGATGTTTTTTATCATTTGAATGGTATAAAAATCATGGCAGTGACCCCGGTGCGACATTTCACCTCCCAGTAAAATAACGGATATATTCATTTTTTTCCGCAACACCTCTGCAATGGTAACGGAATTTGTCAATACTGTAATCGGCACATCTTCCGGCAAATTTTCAGCCATATAATATCCGACCAACGATGTAGTAATATAAATGACATCTTTG
>CAZKOR010000194.1:0-7206 GCA_964554405.1 uncultured Bacteroides sp.
TTAATGGCGAAAAAGGACCTCAGGCAGTCAATGTAACAAAGTTATAATCAGCCGGGGTTTACAATATTAATCAGTATCACGATGTGCCTGTTCTTAATATAATGTTGAATTTTATTTAGAATTTGCAGTATTGTCATAACGGATTAAAAAGAAAAGAGGATTTCCCAAAATTTGGGACATCCTTTTTTGTTGTATTCTATCCTATATAAAATCTTATCGCAGATAAGATAACACTTCTTCCAATTT
This sequence comes from uncultured Bacteroides sp., assembly GCA_964554405.1. Lineage (GTDB taxonomy): Bacteria > Bacillota > Clostridia > Lachnospirales > Lachnospiraceae > UBA3282. The sequence continues at coordinate 247 of CAZKOR010000194.1, forward strand.
CATGTTTCCCCCGAATAAATCCAGTGCACTGCCGATTGTTACGTGAATTTTCTGATGTCCCAGTTCCTTTAACAGACGTAAATCGTCAAACGTATGGACGCCTCCTGCATAAGTAATCGGGATTTTATTCCAATTGCCAAGCATTTCTACAAGTCCTTTTTCTATGCCGTCTGCTTTTCCCTCCACATCTACCGCATGAATCAAAAATTCATCGCAATAAGAGGCAAGTTCATCCATCGTCTTTGCATTCAATACGACATCCGTATATTTCTGCCATCTGTCGGTAACAATATAATAGTTTCCGTCTTTCATACGGCAGCTTAAATCTAAAACCAGATTTTCTTTGCCGGTTTCCTGTACCAGTTTGTTCAAATTTTCATAATTAATACATCCGTTTTGAAAAACATAAGAAGTGACAATCACATGTGAAGCGCCCGCATCCAAATACGACACCGCATTTTCCGCCGTGATTCCCCCGCCTGCCTGCAAGCCCTTCGGATATGCGGACAACGCGGAAAGCGCCTGCGCTTTCGTTGCTTCATAATATTCGCTTCCCGGATGATTCAACAAGATAACATGTCCGTTTTTTATATTTTTCTGTTTATATAAATTGGCAAAAAATGCCGCATCCTGTCCGGCTACAAAATTTTCCTTTGCCGTATCATCCGCATCCTGTAAGCTGCTGCCTACAATCTGCTTTACTTTTCCATTATGAATATCAATACAAGGTCGAAATTCCATTTAATAACTGTTCTCCTTCATCTTTGCAGCGAATATTTTATTTTCTATCAGACATAATAACATAGGAACAGAAAGTTGCACAATTTCTGTTTTATTATAAATATAGTAAAGGAGTGAAATCATGAGAAAAATAAAAACATTTCTATTTGCTTCTCTTATGGTATTAGCAATGTCCATGATGACTGCCTGCGGTAAGAATGACAATGGTATGACAGGCAATGCCGACACAGCAAACACCGGAAATGATAATAACAATAATGTCAATTCCGCAACAACTGGTAACAATGATACAAACGGTAATGATTCCGTTGTAGGAGATGCCGGAAATGCAATCGGCAATGCTATAGACGATGCCGGAAACGCTGTTGGAAATGCAGTTGATGATGTTACAAACGGCGCAGCAAATGTAGTAGATGACGTAACCAATGCCGGCAACGATGATAACACGACAGCTACAAACACAACACAAAACGGTACAAGTTTGAACAGCACAAGCACCAAAGACCGTAACACAAGCTATAACAGTACAAACTTAAACAACACAAACTCAAACACCACAAGCTTAAATAACACAAGTACCAGAAATCGTTCCACAAGCAGCAACACTACCAAGAATCGCTAGGCATGATTCTTTTATGTGAGAAAGATTTGTTTTACAAATCTTTCTCACATTTTTTACATTTTCTCAATAATCGTGCCATCCCGATAGGCCCGCAGTAATTCCTCAAGCTGATGAATGCTCTCCCGCAGTTCCGCACCAATATCCGTATCCGCAATTTTCTGGCGCATTGTGCTGGTTTCCAGAATAATCGAATCCGAAAAAATATCCGACTCATTGATGATTGCCGATTCCGTTGATTCAAACGGCTCATGCGCAACTAAACGCATTCCATAAGAGTTCGCTACCAATGTATAACCGGCAATACCGGTCTTATCCTGATAAGCCTTGGAAAAACCACCGTCTATAATCAACAGTTTACCGCCGCATTTAATCGGTGATTCGCCTTTCTTTAACTCCACCGGAACATGTCCGTTAACAATATGGGATTTATTTACATCCAAACCAAATTCCGTTAATATTTTATTGATGATATCTTCATTGTCTAGCAGCCTGTAGTAAGAATTTTTTGTCTCCTTATGCGTTTCTTTTTCTTCTATAAAGTAACGTTCAAAAGTTGCCATCTTATCTTTACCGAAAACCGGAGAATTCGGACCCGCCCATATGTACCATATGATATCCTGTCCCTTTAATTTCTCCTGCAAATCATGGTGCGCATAATATCCCTTTCTGGCATAATGCTCCAGAATGTCATACAAAGCTTTTCCGCTGTACTCTTCACCGTATACGTTGACTTTTTTAAAATTACCCTCCTCGTCCATCGGCATACAGCCATGATAAAGCAGATTGGAATTATATACTTTATAGAGACTTCCTTTAGAGAATAGGAATCTGACATGCTTCTGCAGTTTTTCGCATCTGATAAAAGCATGCTGCAAACGCTCCATCACCTGTTCCTCTTCTTCGCTCAGCTCATAAGGACGTTCTCTATTAATCGTCGGAAAGTCCGTATCTTTCATATGATACTCATTTCCGCCTATAGTAATCGTTTGCTTGTCATAATTTATATGCTCCAAAAGCAGTCTGTCATTCATGCCAAACTCCGGACGGCGCATAATAAGCTGTCCTTCCAGTTTCATCTGAAGAATGGCGATTGCCTTGTGCATTTTCATATCCAGACTCAAATCCTTCGTATCATACTGCGTATTATACTTAATGGCAAACGCATCACAGTTTGTATCTTTATAAACTTCCATCGCAAAGGTGGCAAGCGGAATCAGATTAATACCGTATCCCTCCTCGAGCGTATCAAGATTGCCATACCTTGCCGCCACTCTGATGACATTGGCAATACAGGCAAGGTGACCGCTAGCTGCTCCCATCCATACAACGTCATGATTTCCCCACTGTACGTCTACGGAATGATACTGTCTCAGCGTATCCATAATAATATGCGGTCCCGGTCCTCTGTCATAAATATCCCCTACAATGTGAAGATGGTCTATTACAAGACTCTGTATCAGCTGACAGAGTGCCGTAATAAACTCCGGCGCTCTGCCTATTCTGATAATCGAATGAATAATTTCATTATAGTAGGCTTCTTTATCCTGAATTTCGGCTTTTTCCGTAATCAATTCTTCAATGACATAAGAAAAATCTTCTGGCAGCGCTTTCCGCACTTTGGAACGGGTGTACTTGGAGGAAACCCGCTTCGTTATCTGAACGAGACGGTGCAAAGTAATTTTATACCAGTCCTCAATACTGTTTTCATCTTCCTCCTGCATCACAATCTCCAACTTCTCCATCGGATAATAAATTAAAGTTGCCAATGCCTTTTTATCCTTATTACTGAGCGTATTGCCGAATTCTTCATCAATCTTACGTCTCACGGAACCGGAACCGTTTTTTAACACATGGTTGAACTGTTCATACTCCCCATGAATATCCGTCATAAAATGTTCCGTTCCTTTAGGCAGACTCAAAATTGCCTGTAAATTAATGATTTCCGTTGAAGCTGCCGCAATTGTCGGATACTGCTTTGCGAGACTCTTCAAATACTTCTGTTCTAATTCGTCCATATCGTTTTCCTTTTTCTATCCTTTTAACCTATCACGTTGCTCATATCATACATTCCTGCCGGTTTTCCTGCAAGAAATTTTGCTGCCTGAATAGCGCCCTTACCAAACACAGCTCTGGAATATGCCCTGTGGGAAAAAGTGATAACTTCATCCGCACCCGCAAATATCACATCATGGTCGCCGACTATCGTACCGCCTCTGACTGCACTGATGCCGATTTCTTTCTGCCCTCTCTTCTCCCTTTTCGTGCTTCTGTCATAGACATATTCATATCCGTCCTCTAACTCTTCTTTCATGGAGTCAGCTAATGCTAACGCCGTTCCGCTCGGCGCATCCAATTTCTGGTTATGATGCTTCTCGACAATTTCAATATCGAAGCCTGCAGGAGAAAGAATCGAAGCAGCCTCCTTTAACACCTTTAACAGCATATTGATGCCGAGTGACATATTCGCAGACTTTAAAATTGCAATTTTCGTGGAAGCATCCTTTACCTTTGCAAGCTGCTCCTCGGAAAGACCTGTCGTACATAAAACACAGGGCAGTTTTTTCTCTATGCAATAATCAAGCAGTCCGTCTACTGCTGCCGCCGTACTGAAATCAATGACCGCATCCGCCGCTACATCACATTTACTGATATCCGAAAAAACCGGATAAGCATTCTTTCCCTCATCAAAAGCATCTATGCCGGCAACAATTTCTATTTCCTCGTCGGCTGCCACAAGGCCGCTGATAATCTGTCCCATCCTGCCGTTACAACCGTGCATAATTACATTTACTTTTTTCATCATCTCACCCTATCTTTATAAAATACCGTAATTTACCATAGCGCTGCGGAGTTTTTCCACATTTGCCTCTTCCATGTCGCTAAGCGGACGTCTTAACGGTCCAACTTCCTTACCCATCAGATTAAGCGCTGCTTTTACGGGAATCGGATTTACCTCACAGAACAAAGCGTCGCACAGTTCAATAGCACGCAGCTGTTCCTTACAGCTTCCCTCAACATCGCCGGCAAAGAATTTCGCACAGATATCATGCGTCTGCCTTGGCGCAACATTGGAAAGGACAGAAATCACACCCTTGCCTCCCAGAGAAAGTACCGGTACGATATGGTCGTCATTTCCGGAGTAAATGTCAACTTTTCCCTGTGCCAGAGACGCAAGTTTCGCTATCTGGGAAATATTGCCGCTCGCTTCTTTGATTCCTACAATATTATGCACCTCAGTACAAAGTTTAACCGCTGTCTGCGGCATAATATTACAGCCCGTTCTGCTTGGTACGTTATATAAAATAATCGGAAGCGTTACGGAATCCGCAACTTCCTTAAAATGCTCAAACAAGCCTTTCTGCGTTGCTTTATTATAATAAGGCGTTACCAATAAAAGCCCATCCACTCCGTACTTTTCCGCTTCTTTTGAAAGATAAACCGCTGTCTGCGTACAGTTAGAACCGGTTCCTGCTACTACAGGAATCCTGTGATTTACCGTTTCCACACAGAACTTAATCACACTCAGATGCTCCTCATGTGTAAGCGTAGAAGCCTCCCCTGTTGTGCCACACACAATAATTGCATCAGTTCCGTTCTGAATCTGTTCTTCCAAAAGCTGTGCAAATTTCTCATAATTCACACTGCCGTCCTCATGAAATGGCGTAACAATCGCTACACCTGCGCCCTCAAAAATTGCCATAACTTTCCCTCCTAATCTCCTTTTGGTGCCCGTGTGCATAAATACGAAAAGCTGACCACGATGGGTCAGCTTCATTTTTCTAAATATTTGCCTGCAAAATATTCGGATAGCGCCCCATCATTTCGATGACAGTCATACAGCTCTTAACTGCATGCCCAAGAAAAAATAAGAACAGGTCATTTTTCCTTTCGGCATCTTTCCCTTTCAAAATGTTTCATCTGCGCCTGCCGCATCCGCACTCCTACTGATAAAAAATGCAACCTCTATCAACTATTTATGTACTTATTGGATTCATCATAACACCATGAACCCTCTTTTGTCAACACGAAACGGCTTATCTTTAATTTTTAGAGTACACCGTCTCTACTTTGGTAACCTCATCTGCTAACGGATATGCTTCATTATTGGAAGTGGTGCCTGTCATGATGATATCCATCCCTTCTGGTTTACATAACAACAATGTTCTAAGTTCCTGAACGGAAATAATATCATTGTCCAATAATTCCAGTACTTCGTCTAAAATAAGCAGGCTGCATTCATCGGTATTCATGACCTTTTTGGCAAAATTCAAACCATTTTTAATATTACAGATTTCCTCCGCCTTTCGCTCCTCCGAAAGGTTGACAAAATTCTCATCCGATTTTTCAAAGCGGAATATCTTAATCTCCGGCTCTAATCTTTTTACAAAATCAGAGTCAGACAACCCTCTTCCTTTTAAGAACCGTATGATAACAACATTCTCGCCCCTGCACGCTGTCTGCAATGCCCTGCCTAATGCCGCGGGAGATTTTCCGTGTCCCTCGCCGCTATAGATATATATCATGCCCTTTTCCATATTGCACCTCATTCATAACAGCATCTTAAAACCCGATGCTCTATCATAGCACAATTATGTCGGAAACGCAACTTTTTTAGTCTTAATCCTCTTCCACAATCTCTAACTTACTCACTGAAACTTCGTAAGCAGTCCGTCGCTCAAGCTGCTCTTCTGAAATTTTTTTCATATATTCCCTGCTCTGAATCCTGCCCCAGACAGTGCATCTGCTGCCGACCTCAAACGTACTCGCAAATCTTGCATTTCTTCCCCAGCAGATACAGGGTATGTAATCCGATTTACCATACGGTCTGTTGACTGCAAGCAGTAAATCCGCGATTTCTCTGCCAAGAGGCGTTTTCCGGTAAATAGGCGCTTTACAGATATAACCATCCAGGAAAATCTGATTCGTCTTTGAGCTTTCTTCTATATCATCTACAAACTCAATTTCCCTTGCAAACACGGAAAGCACTAATTTGTTCTTTTTTTCCTCATGCCTGTTATAAGAGCGGAACTGCCCTGTGATACTTACTTTCATGCCCTTATAATCATCGCTGATATCCAGCAGCCTTTCTGATACCATAACGGGAATGATATCCGTGGAATCGCTGAGTCTATCCACGCTGATATCCACCATATAGAATCCTTCTCCAAAAATTTCGTGACTAAATGAAAAATCCCCTACGATTTCTCCCATAATTGTCACCTGGTTGTTTTCAATTACCTTATCTGTCATGTTTTCTTCTCCCTTCTTTGTTAAAGAACCTTACTCTTTAAGAATTTTTCCAGTATTGTATTATCAATATATGAGCAAATTACGGGAATAGAACTGTCAGGCATCGCGTAAAAAGCGCATAAAAATAGCGGTAAACCTGTAAAAGCTTACCGCTAAATATACTAAAAATATTCATTTTTCCAATTTACATAACGTGTAAATCTTTGAAGAGTGGAACAAAATGTTATATATCAGAGCATCCTTAAAAGCTGTACCAGCTCATGTGGTTCATCCGTGTCCGATATGGTCTGTCTAATGTCAAACTGCGAGAAACGGTTTGCATGGTAAAATGATAAAAGTTTTTCCTC
>CAZKOR010000195.1:0-7163 GCA_964554405.1 uncultured Bacteroides sp.
TTTCAAGGAAAATTTCCCACAATTAACATTTCAGAAACAAAACTCAAACATTACACAAATAATAAGTTGTTATTTTTTTACCATCAAATGAAACACGACAACAAATTTTGTAAGAATGGAGGAATTGACGATGGAAGCAACAGTTCAAATTACAGGAAAGAAAGCTGTGAAGGTTTTAGGAGCAGTATGTCTGGCAACGGGAGTGGCGGCATTGAGTGCAGTAATATATTCAAAAAGAAAAGGAGAATAGAATTATGGCAAAATCTAAGCTGATAAGGGCAAATGAAAAGATTGCGGAAGGCGTAGTCGAAGGTTATAAAAAAATTGCGGAAGGAGCAGTCGGCGGGTTCAATAAAATTGCAGATAAGTTTGTGGATAATTTCCTGACGAAGGAAGGTGAGTCCGTAGAAGAAGCAAAGGAGCGGCTGACAGCAGAGCAGAAAGAGAGAGAAGAAAAAAGAAAGGCAGGACTTAAATAATGAAAAAAAGTACATTTGTAGCAATGATTTTAGGGACAATCGGAGGAATTTTATTCGCACTTGGCATGTGTATGGCATTGATTCCGGAATGGAATGCATTCCAGCCGGGAGTTATTATGGGAGCGGTTGGTGTAGTCGTGTTGCTTATTATGGTGCTTGTATGGAGAAAGATGGAAAACAAGGAGCCGATTAAGCCATCGGGAAAGACAATCGGTGCAACACTGATAGGAATTGTAGGTGCGCTGCTTTTGGGTGTCGGTATGTGTCTGACAATGGTATGGAGCAATATGGTTGTTGGTATTATAGTCGGGATTGTTGGGATAGTAGTTCTTCTTTGTCTGATTCCGTTCATCAAAGGGTTAAAGTGATAGAAATTCGGGGTATGCGGTGGAAACAGTGCTTTCACCGTATATTTTTTTGAGAGAAAGAGGCAGCAAATAAAGGAAGGTGATGGCACAGGGTAACACCATTAAAAGGGTGAGTTCACAATTTAGACACAAATTATAAACAAAACACAAACAATAGCAGTGTATAATACGATATACTGAAAAGTACCCCAATTTATAAAACGGGAGATGGAAGGATGAATTTACAACGGACGACAGTGCTTCCGGGTGGAAAAGGTATCGTTTTTGTGAAATTATTTTGCTTGTTATGAATCAGGCGCTGATGGCTATTGCAGTCATAACGTCTGTCATAAATGTGGTAAAATTCAGAAAATATGGAAGTCCTATTATGTCGGCCGCAAAAGTGATTAATCTGACGGCGGCATTGGTTTCCATGCTTTCTTTAGAAACAGCTATGTTAGCACAGTTAGGTGGGGATGGTCGTTTTTATGATTGCAAAATCGACAAAAAATATTAAAGAATATAAAACAAGATGAAAGGACAGGAGGGGGTATTGTTTTATGATAAATATACTTGTGGTAGAAGATGATGTAAAACTGAACCAGATTGTATGTACCTACTTAAATGACAGCGGGTTTCATGCGAAAGGGTGTCTGTCTGCAAATGAAGCATATGAGGAAATGTATAATAATCTGTACGAACTGATTATTTCTGACATTATGATGCCGGAAATTGACGGATTCGAGTTTGCACGGACAGTCAGGGAGGTTAATAAAACAATCCCGATTTTGTTTATGTCGGCAAAAGACGATTTGCCGTCGAAACAGAAAGGATTTCAGTTAGGAATTGATGATTACATGGTAAAGCCTGTCGAACTTGATGAACTGTTGTTACGGGTTAGGGCATTGTTACGCAGGGCCAATATTGAAATGGAGAGGAAAATAACAGTAGGAAATCTGGTGCTGGATGCAGACGCCATGAGTGCGGAAATTGACGGGGAGGAAATAGGTCTTACTACAAGAGAGTTTAACATCATTTATAAACTGCTGTCCTATCCGAAAAAGACTTTTTCCAGAGCGCAGCTTATGGATGAGTTCTGGGGCGTGGACAGCGATACCAGTCTGAGGGCGGTAGATGTTTATGTGACAAAACTCAGGGATAAATTATCAGGCTGCGATGGGTTTAAAATCACAACGGTAAGGGGCTTGGGATATAAGGCGGTGCTGCAATGAAAAAAGTGAACCGGAATAAATATGGAAAAATAAGTGAAAGCCGATTCCCGACATCGCTTTTTGCAGTATACTTGGGAACGCTTCTTTTAATGTCCGGTATTCATACAGGGCTGCTTGTTCTCATGGTCAGAATGGGATGGAATGAAATTATTCAGTCCATTGTGCCTATTTTGTATTGGGGCATGATTGCCGTGGGACTTACCTTATTTGCAAGAAGGGAAATACACAGGACTTATGAGGAACCGATGCACATGTTGGCAGAAGCCGCCGGGAAGGTGGCAGACGGTGATTTTTCCGTCTATGTACCTACCCTTCATACCCCTGATAAATTGGATTATCTGGATATTATGATTATGGATTTTAACAGGATGGTGGAGGAATTGGGGAGCATTGAAACTTTAAAAACCGATTTTGTTTCTAACGTATCCCATGAGATGAAAACTCCGATTTCCATTATAAAAAATTATGCGGAAATGCTTCGGATGGAACATCTTCCGGAAGAACAGAGGAAAGAATATGCAAAATCAATAGAAAATGCCGCAACAAGACTTTCTGATTTGATTGGAAATATATTGAAATTGAATAAACTGGAAAATCAGAGCATTACACCGGATATAGAAGTTTATGATGTGTGCAGACAGTTGTGTGAATGCATTCTTCAGTTTGAAGAAGCATGGGATGAAAAAGAGATAGAACTGGAAACAGAAATCGAGGACGAGGCAATGATAAGAGCCGATGCAAGTCTGATGGAATTGGTATGGAATAACCTGCTGTCGAATGCAATAAAGTTTACAGAGCAGGGAGGGCAGGTTGCAGTCAGACAGACATTGGATGGAAAACATATAAGAATCTCCGTATCTGATACAGGCTACGGCATGAGCAGAGAGAGCATGGAGCGTATTTTTGATAAATTCTATCAGGGAGATACTTCCCACGCAAAGGAAGGAAACGGACTGGGGCTTGCATTAGTGCAGCGTGTATTGGAACTTATGGACGGAGATATTCAGGTTGTCAGTGAGGAAGGGAAAGGAAGTACATTTACCGTAGTATTGCCGGCGGCAGACAGTGATTATAGTAGTAGAGGAGGATTGTGATGGAGGATACAGGCAGGCAAAATAAGAGTTTTATAGCATATGAATATAAAGAAATCGTTGCTGAAAGCAGCCAGGCATCTTTTTTATTGGATGGGTATGAGTGTTTCGGATGGGAATTGGATGAAAGTATGGCGGGACGCAGGGAAAGTATAAATTCGCCCTATCAGAAAAAGGCAGTTCTTCATTTGAAGCGAAACCGTAAAATTGTTAATAAAACGGAGCTTACAAGACTGCAAAGAAATTTTGAAGCATGCGTCAAAGAAATAGAAGTATTGGAAAAATCAAAAACGTCTACTGCAACTATATACGCGCTTATCGTTGCAATTATAGGAACGGCATTTATGGCAGGCTCTACTCTTGCCGTGACAGCGCAGACGCCTTATGTCATTTTATCGACTCTTCTTGCAGTTCCGGGTTTTATCGGCTGGATTCTGCCCTATTTTCTCTATAGAAAGATAGCAGAAAAGCAGACGGAAAAGATAGCGCCGTTAATTGAACAAAAGTATGATGAAATTTATGAAATATGCGAAAAAGGAAATAAGCTTTTATATTAGGGGATATCCCATTTAGCCTGCATAAATAATGATACTTTCCATTATGGTATTATACTCCGGCATAAAATCATATACAATAGTCGGGTTGGTAACGCTGGATTCTGCCTTGCCAAGATAATTAAGCTGTCCGTTTTTATCATAGCGATAGAAGAAAGTAGTTGGTATCGCTCTGTCTTCGTCCCAGTCATACGCATTCATCTGAAACGCAATTTCTATCATATCATCCTCCGTGTCCATGTCATATAGAAAACATTTTGCCCAACAAAAAAGATAATGTATGTCTGAAAATTGGCTTGCCAGTTCTTCATGTTGTAAAGCATAGTCTGTGCCGTTGATGATAAAGTGAAGCTTAGTGCTAGCGCTTCCCGGCTGCTCTATATAAAATTGGATTTCTTCGTCCTGACCGTCACCGTTTAAGTCAAAGAAGCATGCTTCTTCGGTTTGCATGGGGATAGTTCTCGGCCCATCATAAGCGTATTTTCCCTGAAAGCCCATTTCTTCCAAGTCAGAGTAAGGAATAGTGAATTCGATTTCACCTGCAGCAAATGCGCCGAGTTCATAAGGGTGACTGAAAAAGACCAGACCGGATGTGGAAAGATACCATCTGCCATCCTGATAAAGCACTTCTTCCAAATCGTAGTCTCTTTTCCATGTGACATCATCCGACCACATGATACTCTTATAAGCGTTGGATGCGGCAAGATTTTGATGAAAGGAAAATGTATCCTGATGGAAAGCATCGGCATTTTCCGAAAGGTCTGCAAAGTCAATCAATTCACCCGTCCGCGTATTATAGTTCAGTCCGGTAGAGCCGTACAGACCATGCGCGCCGCCGCCATACTCCTCATTTGTGACAAGAAAAGAAATGACATTGCTGTCAGCACGAGTGACAGTAAATAGTAACTTATCGCTATAATAGGAATGAAGATTCGTGTTATAATATCTTTCATAGTCATCTTTAGCCCATTCGGGGTAAGAAGTGTCAGCATAAAAATCATTCACGATTGCCTGAATATCTGCATTAATTTTGTCAGTGGCATTTTCGTTTCCCTCGATTGTTACAACAGGATAAGTGCATATACTCGTATAAATAATTCTGTCGTTCAGCGCTTCCGTGCTTCGTTTTTCGCTGTACATAATAATGGCAACAGGAGAGGTGAGAGTGGTATGTGCAGTATACTCTATTATGGAAGCATCCTGTATATTATCCGTATCCTGCGTGTTTGAGAGAGAGGTAAGATCCGGAAGCACACTTAGCTGTGCTGTTGGCGATATTGTTGAAGATAAACTTTCCGTTGGAAAAGGGGAAAATGATGTATTATCCTGCTTTGCACATGCAATACATAAGCATGGGAGTGCGTATACGAAAATCATGGACAGACGGGAGATTAATTTTTGTTTCATAGCAGTCGCCTCTTTTCGGGTGAATGAGTTTAGAATCTGCGTTGGCAGCTTTTGTTTTTTGTCAAAATAATTTTAACATATATTGGAATAGATATCATGCGATACTTCCAAAAAAACCAAAGAAAGATATAGATTTACTTATCAATACCATCAATAAGATAAGCATAAGTTACATTAAAAACAGAAGCAAGAGCTCTTAATTCTATGTCAGTAACATATCGTTTATTTGTTTCAATTCTTGTAATAACATTTTTGTCCATATCATAGCCCGCTAATTGAAGTTTTTCTGCCAATGCCCTTTGAGATAAACCATACTGTTTTCTCAAGTCAATTAGACGTTGGCTTATTAGGTTTTTATCACCTGAAATGGAGGTCGGTTTTGGCATAATTATAATTCCTTTAAATGAATTCCGATAGTTCCTTTTTCTCCCAAAATAATTGCTCCTTTTTTAATTATTATAGGTAATAAGTGTATTATAGCTTTTTCATATATCAAAAATCAGTTATAACATATTATTATTGATATGTTAACTATAATTAGTTATACATAAAGGGATTATTGTTATGCTAAGTAACAGTCAGTATAGAAAATATGAACGAAATCAGGAGAGAAAACTTCTGGCAGTGTGATGCAATACAATGGCGAAAAGAAAACGGAGATACATGGAGTGTCAGAATATAGAAAATGCAGAATAGCTTTAAAATAGTTGTTTTGATGAAATGAATAATTGAGCGGTATCGCTCAAAAGGAAAAGGTGGTCGCAGGTATTTGCCATATGTATTTACTGAACAAGGAATTACCATGCTATGCATAGTGGTACTTTTCTCTGTTCTGTCCTAAAAAAACCAATGCTACAATCATGGTAATCAGTTCCGCTGCCGGTACTGCAAGCCATACACCCGTTACGCCTAAAAGATTAGGCAATGTAAGCAACAGCACTGTAATCAGTCCAAAAGTCCGCAGGAATGACAAAATGGCTGACAGCTTTCCATTTGATAATGCTGTAAATGTTGCAGAGGTAAAAATATTCAGTCCGCAAAACAGAAAGCTGAAGGGGAAAATCAAAAATCCATTTCGCGCAATTTCATAAACAGGAGTTCCCTTTTCTGAAAAAATACAAACCAACGGTGAACCAAAAATAAAGGCTGTAGCAAAAACAGAGATAGAAACAAAGATAATGAACCGTATACAAATGGAAAATACATTCTTTAGCTGTTCGTTGTCCTGTTTTCCGTGGTTATAGCTGATGACAGGGGATACGCCTATAGAAAAACCTATGTAAAGGGTACTCAACAAAAACTGTGTATAAATAATGATTGTGATTGCTGCAACTCCGTTTTCGCCAAGCAGTTTCATCATAATCCGGTTAAAAAGAAATGTTGTAATTGCTGTTGCTGCCTGACTTAGCATTTCTGAAAAACCATTTGTACAGCTTTCTGCCAATACGGCAAAGTCTATGACTGGCTTTCTATAATGCAAATTACTTTTCCTTGAGGAAAAGAATAGTAAGCCTATCACTGCCGGTATCGTATAACCGATGCCCGTACCAAGTGCCGCCCCTTTAATTCCCATTTGTAACGGCACCATAAAAATGTAGTCCAGTACAATATTTACGATTCCAGCGCTTACACCAATAATCATACCAATTCCGGGACGTCCCGCCGTTACGATTAGATTTTGAAAAAGCACTTGCAGTATGCTTGCGGGCGTAAATAACAGCAGGATAAAAAGATATTCCTTACAGTATGGAAATAGAATACTGCTCGCCCCAAGTCCCCAGACAACCCTGTCAATGAAAACTGTGCCTAAGACAGCAATCAACACACCTAACAAAACTCCCGCAGAAATAATCAACGTAAAATTCTGTGCCGCTTTTCGTTGTTCCCCTGCTCCCATTTCGCGGGCAATGATAGCGCTTCCTCCTGTTGCAAGCATGGTTCCAAGACCTACAATCAGATTGATAACAGGGCAGACGATATTTAGAGCCGAAAGCGCATTTGTATCTACAAAGCGTGCGACAAAAACCGTGTCAACGATTGTATATAGCCCCAT
>CAZKOR010000196.1:0-7140 GCA_964554405.1 uncultured Bacteroides sp.
TTTCTAAGTCTGTGCTCAGCCATGATTATTATACGCATGTTTATGATGCGGTATCGGAGGAATAAGTTGAGATAGAAAAATTTTCAGAAAATTTTAGCACTCACCTCTTGTTATTACATGATTGATTTTATCATTGTTTGTCTTGCGTCAAAAGTGGCTTAAAATCAGCATTTTCATGTTTTCAATATTCATTTTGTTTTTATCTTTGTTTATCATATATCATAAAAAAAGTACAGAAAAAGGTACAGACATTAAATTCGGTAGCGAGAGAATCCGGAAACGGAACTCTCGTTATTTTAATGTCTTTTTTATAAATTAAAGAGTGGATAAAAATGGTACAACTTATCAAATGAAATATGGAATAACGGAAGAAAGATAAGAAAGGGGTATTGTATCATGACAGAAATGTCGGCAGAAGCGGTTGAAGCAAGGAGGGCATACCAGAGGGAGTATAGGCGTAAGAATCGTGAAAAAATCAATGCTAAGCGGCGCGAATGGAGGGCTAACAACAAAGATAAGGTCCGGCAATGCAATGAGCGATACTGGGAGCGGATAGCGGAAAAGTCCAAGAATATCCGGGCATCATACCGGAATTATGGCATCACGCCAGAAAGTCTGAATGAGCTGATGAGATTGTGCAGGAGGAACAGCATGGATGATCTGATAAGGACGGTTATAGCACAGGAAGTGGGAAAACAACTGGACAGGCAGAAAGAAGAACTTCAAAAAGCCTTGTTTCAAGGATGTGACCGTAACGATACTCTGGAAAAGATATGTGCAATGATGGTGATAAACAGTGTTTATTACAGTGTAACGCTGGCCGCGGAGGTCGCTATAGGCATACTGCTTGAATTGGGGGAGTTCACACCGCACAGTGAGCAGGAACTCAGGCAGGCACAAAAGGAATCTCTTATTGAAGCATTTGCAGAACTTGGACTGACGGGCGGTGGAGCAAGAAGTGGAAACGGAAATGTATATAATGTTAAGGCTATGGCAGACAGAAGGGTCCTTTTTGAATTGATGATCGAAGAAGGAAAATTGCAGCAGATGTCTACCGGAAGTAATCCGTTTCTGTTCGGGACTACGTGATTTTATGCTTTATGAAAAAGGCGCTCGGTACCTAATCGGTATCGGGTGTTTCTTGTGCTTCCAATTTTAGATTTTTTATAATATCTTCCATTTCCATTATAAACATCTGTTCTAATTGTTCTGATGAGAAATAGATATTATTGCTATTATAAAATTCTACCCCATCAACGATGCTTGATGGTTTTGCTTCGGTAATATTTCCACTTTCGCTTAGAGTATATTTCTTTTTTGAGTTTTTTGAAAAACGGATGTAATTAGAAAATAACTCAATGAACGACCGATGATGATTTTGTGGTGATCTATATCGCATATCAGATATGAGGATATTGACACTCTCAATAATGCGATCTAATCCTATAGTACAATTAAACTTGAGTGCATTTATAGCGCTGTCAGATAATCCAGTTATTTTGGAAATGTAGTGATTATCTACGCTCTTGCAATTGGAACGGCAAAGCAGATAATCAATGCTGCAATGAAAATAATCGCTCATTTTTATTAGTTGTTCTAAATCCGGCCGAGGGTATACTCTTTCATTTTGTCCTTTTCTGTATTCTCCTATTTCCCATGAACGATATGTTTTTTCAGTTACACCTAAGAATGTAGCCATTTCTTGTTGCGTCTTAGTTCCCCTTAAATCCTTCAGTCGTTGACATCGCATAGGTAGTAAACTATCTTTTTTCATAAAAAATACCTCAAAAATAAGTAGAAAACAGTAGCTATCTAATGAAATTGTATCATGTTATGATTTACTTGTAAACATGAAAAACACAGGAAAACAGCAATAAAGGAGCATAAGAGATGAGGAAAAGGATTGAAAGCAATGTATCAGAAGTAAAAACAGGGACACTTGAATATGCCGGGGCAAGATATGGTTTTGGAAGAAATAAGATGAGAACTATTGCGGAGGATGCCGGAGCCATTATCAAAATCGGGAAAAGCGTTCGTGTTAATTTTACGATTCTTGATAAATACATGGATGCTTTATCAGGTGAGTAATGATATCAAATGCAACAATGAAAATACCCTCCAAAGCGGTGCAACGCTAAAGAGGGCGACATATAGCCGGAGCCACACATCAATGGAGTTATACCATGATTCCGGCAGAAAGGACAAGTTATGATTCATGAAATCTTGAAAGTCGGTGAGGAAAATGTCCTGTCACCGGATTATTTGAGAGTGACTTTAGGGTTTAAAAGCAATAGGGCAGTTCAGAAGCAGATAGAGAAAGAACGCGGACTGGGAAAAGTGATTTTAAGTAGCACGCAGCCACCGGGTGGTTGCTTCTTGCCTGAAACAAAGCAGGAAATCAGGCAGTTTATAAAGACATTGGAGAATAGAGGAAGTAAAACACTGGATGCTTTAGATGGTGCAAGGAAACTGTTAGAGGAATTTGAAAAGACAGAAAGCGCATGAGCAAGATAGGAGCATATAAGGAGACAGACGATGAAAAAGAAAGGAGGTTATGGCATGGTTTATCAGGATGTGACACGCAATAGCAATATATCTGCTGCCGCTAAAGGTTTATATGCATACCTGTCAGCTTTTTGTGGTGCTTCTGATGAGTGTTATCCAAGTGTGGAAACAATTATAAGAGAAATGGATATGGGCAGAGATACATTTTATCGTCATATTAACGCCCTTGTGGCGGCAGGTGTGGTTGAGAAGCGTCAGACGGTAAATGATGGCGGCAAGTTTGGACGCACTGTCTATCGCCTTACACACGAAGTCGCAATATCGGATTATCCGTATACTCAAAATGAGGATACGGTTTTATCGACTACGGAGAATAAGGAAACTAAAAATAACAATACAACAATTAACAATATAAAAAATAACATAGATTATCAGCTTATAGCTGTTATGTATAATGCCACTTGCATATCGTTTCCCAAACTCACAAAACTGTCTGATAAGCGCAAAAAGACAATTAGGGCAAGATTTAATCAAGGGTATACGATGGAGGATTTCAAACGACTGTTTGAACTAGCAGAGGGCAGCAGTTTTCTAAAGGGCGGCAATAACCGAAACTGGTTAGCAAGTTTTGACTGGCTGATAGCAGATGCAAATATGGCAAAAACGCTTGACGGAAACTATTCTGATAGACAGAAAGGCGGTGTGATAGATGGAACACAGTCAGAAAGCAGCTTCAAACTCTGATGTATGTCCGGTATGCGGTGGCAGTGGGTGGGAAACTTATAACCCCGGTGAAATTCCCGGTTATGGGATTCCGCAGGATTTTTGCAGACCATGTGCAAAATGTCGGACACAAAGGCGGCTACAAGATTTAACAGGAGTGCCGCCGCAGTTCCGGGATGCTGATTTGGGTAAATTCGGGTTTGATTCCTATTCTCGTGATATGGGGAATTTGCGAAAGATAGCAGAGGATTTCTTAAAAAATTATCGGGAACGGTGGGAAAAGGCAGGGAAAGGGCTTTATTTATGGAGCAAAACACTGGGAAGCGGTAAAACATTCCTCTCCTGCTGCATTGGAAAATCCGTCATGATAAAGTATGATTTGCGAATGCGTTTTATAACAGTGCCGGACTATCTGGCAAAGGTAGGAGAAAGTTACAAACGACAGCCGGGGGAATGTGACGAAAGTGCAGTATACCGGGAATGTGACTTGCTGATTTTTGATGATATAGGAGCGCAGAAAAGCGGAGAATGGCAGCAACAGGAAGTGTTCAGAATCATAAATGAACGGCTCAATGCAGGGAAAGTCATTATTTTTACTTCCAATATGTGCCCGGAAGATTTGAATTTGGATGATAGGACAATCGACAGGATAATGAAAAAATCTGTTGTGTTGCAGATGCCGGAAGAATCCATCCGGCGCAGAGAAGCAAAGGAAGAACAGGACAGTTTTTTGAGAGATATATTACATACTCAACCGGAAAAATAAAAGAGCCTGCCATAAGACAAGCCCCTCGCCTCAACCTAAATAAATTATAGGGTGGAGGGCTTGGAATGTCAAAGAGTATTTTGAGTAGGACGGAGTATCAGTGTGCGCCCCGGATGGGATATAACGAGTATGGAATAAGCCGGGAAAGGTACATAGAATTGCGTAACGGGTGCATGACGGGAAGATATAACCGCAGGACACTCTCAAAGGCTTGTATAGGGCTTGAGTTTATAGAACCATGGATTATCCTATCTGTCACAAAAAGCAAGTCCTATGACCTGATTGAGTTTAGTGCAAAGCTGGGACGTATTCCGATTGGACGAAGTGATTTTTATGGCTTTCGGAGAAAATTCTATCATAATTTGGATTGTTTGTTGAGGTCAGAGCAAAAGAGCGTGACAGTGAAAGGAAGGGGCAAAGGATGAACAGCAGGCAAAAAGGAGCCGGAGGGGAACGGGAATTGTCTCATATTCTCCGGGGATATGGTTATGATTGCCGCAGAGGGCAGCAGTACAGTGGTGCAAACGGTGACGCTGATGTGGTTGGTCTTCCGGGCGTACATATCGAATGTAAAAGGGTGGAACGTCTGAATCTATCCGAAGCCATGAAACAAGCAGTAAGGGATGCAGTAGCCGTAGAGGTTCCGGCTGTATTTCACAGAAAGAACAGGGAGGGATGGCTTGTAACAATGAGACTGGATGATTGGATTAAGATGTATACAGCAAGCGGGACCACAACGAATGATGGAGAGTAAGGTTATGAAGGCGTATAGAAAACGGAGTAAGCCAGTGTGTCAAAAAATGGACAGCATGGTTATTAGGGCTATTAAAAGACGCAAACCAATAAAAGCAAAGAAAGATTCTGATACAGATGCGTTAATAAAAATCGAATGCTTAAACAACATTTCAAGGATATTAAGAAGGTCGGATTTCAAAGAATTGTTGAAAATGTTTCTGTATCCTGATAGCAGTCTTAAAAAGTATGTGATTCAGGAATTATGGTGCCGGATGCGTGAAAGAAGGTGATCTTGTGGCGAAAAGCATAATAGAGGAATGGGCGGCTCCTGAAAAATTGCTTTTACTGGAAGCATGGGCGAGGGATGGGCTGACAGATGAACAGATAGCGGTAAAAATCGGCATCAATGTACGGACGCTTTATAACTGGAAAAACAAAGATGTTCAGATTTTTCAGACCTTAAAAAAGGGAAAAGAAGTGGTTGACTATGAAGTTGAAAATGCTCTATTGAAAAGGGCATTAGGCTATACGGTCAAAGAGGAAAGGCTGACAAAAGACGGAATGGTGGTAGAACTGGAAAGGGAAGTACCGGGAGACGTGACAGCGCAGATATTCTGGCTGAAGAATCGCAAGCCGGATAAGTGGAGAGACAAACCGGAAACTGACAGAACAGACAGTACAGCGGAGATGCTTAAAAATGCGCAGACATTAGCAGAGATTTTACGGCATCCTGTACCAAATCGGGATATTGCGGATTTTGAATAGGGAATTTCGGAACGCAATACATGATAAAGTGGATAGTTGCAAATAGTTGCATTTTCTCGGTAATATGGGGATTTATGCACACGATAACGTGCGTAGGAGTATTCCGACATTTCCGGCACCCTAAAAGGAGAGAGGGGCAGCAGGGCTATGAGCATTGTCAGTATTGCAATAGCATCAATAGAAGCGGAAATGGTTTGTAATGCCTTGCAGTAGAGCCTGCAAGGGGCAAATCGGGCTTGAAATGGTGCGAGGGTAGAAATATAAGGGTAAGAAGATAAAAGGCAAAAATAGGCTTTTAAACTGAATATAGACATTGTCTGAAAAAGAAGCATGTGCTATACTTTGACTGGGAAACCATAGAGCCGGGCGGCTACCCTCCATTTCGGAGGGGCTAACCCTCCAGATCGTAAGAGAAAGGAGGGCGTTGCCAATGTATGTTACATACTCTGATTTGGTTCAGATTGGAATATTCATTTGCGCCCTTGTGGGATTATGTTACACAATCTTCAAGGGAAAACGAAAATAGCCGCCACTACTGCCAATAGTGACGGCTGACGCATTTTTGTGACAGCTTAAATCACATTTGAGGGTAGCCGCTTCTATGGCTTTCCCTTTTTGTGTCTATAATATAGCATATCTGGCAGCAGGATTCAAGAGCCGAACGCATAATTGCGGTGAGTCCCAAATTGGCTTGTCCGAAAAAAACGGACGTGCAGAGGATTCTACACAAATGTGGATAGCACAAAAGTGCGCCGTCCTGCTGCCCTCTTACTTTCTTAGCAGGTGATTCCCCCGAATATTCGTTACTCAAATAAGGCAGAGACGTCCATTGTACGGAAAACGTACTTATAGCTTTTCTAATTTGAAGTGAGCAAAGGGGATCTGATTTGATACCCAAGGAAATCATTGGGCAGCCCATGGCGAGGGCATCCCGGCGGAAATTCCCCGATTTGAAATCGGTGAATCTGATATACTCACTTGTGGGTATAATATCAGAAGCCCCTGCACACGCTCCACAAGCCCCTATTTTGGATTGTAACTGTGTGGACGGTTTCTTATCGGGTTATGCGATAAAAGCCCTATATGGGGCAGATAGAACGGTTATTCCTGCTTGTGTTTGTCTCGCTCCATGGTTTCCTTAATTGCCCGGACAACGAAAGCATTTGTACTTTCCCCCATACTGGCGGCATATTCCTGAATCTTTACTTTATCGCCTTTTGGAACTCTGATTCGGATATCTTCAACGGATTCTTTCAGGTACTTTTTTGCAGCTTTCGCTTGTGCTTCCGTGTATCGGCTTTTCTTTTCTTCTGACATGGGTACACTCTCTTTCTTTGTTGTAATTGGGCGGAGAAAAATAAAGGCTTCTTTTCCACCTTACACTGATATTATAGCACTTGTAAATATATGTGTCCATAGACAAAATAAACAAAGATTATGCTCTATGTTCCCATATAATTTGTGAATAGTGTCAATAGACAAATCTATGTGCCCATAGTATAATGATATTATCAACAAGGAACACAACAGCCGGGAGAGCCGAAAGCGCCCGATACCGAAAGCCATATACCTGTGAGTGAGCAATGGAGCGATACCAATAGTCAGGAAGATTCTTTCGGGGCTGAAATTGAAAGGAGAAGTCACCA
>CAZKOR010000197.1:0-2195 GCA_964554405.1 uncultured Bacteroides sp.
GTGTGAAGAGAAGTTCTAAAGCTCACACCATTGGGCGTTTCGCTAAGAACTTCTATGATTTGCTGCGCAAATTTTCTTCACACCGGAGAATGCCCAAATACGGGCATTCTCCATTCTATTTTTCAATTTTCTCCAAGCAGCTTTGCAGCTTCTTTCTCAGTCATATAAAAAACACCTGTAATTTCACCGTCCGTATTGCGGACAATCTGAATATTTACCGTACCTTTCGGATTTATGTTTAAGGTATAATAAGAACTATCAGGACGTTTATCCAGAAAAATGTTGACCAGCTGCTCTTCGTAATAATAATTTTTACCTTTTTTCGTTACACCAAAGGATTGATATTCTTTCAGTCGCTTTTCCTCCCATTCTTTTTCATAAGCATCCAGTTCGTCGTCCATTCCCAATGCACCAAACAATATCAACTGAAAATCGGTTTTTTGATCTTTTACTGCCTTTTCAAGCCAACGTTCCAGTGTTTCCTCTGTCATATTGCCGGAAAGGACTGAGAAAAATCCGATGTCATCATCCTCATAGAACTTTTCTGCGAAAGTCTCAATTAAAGGGCTATCTGCATTCAACTCGCATATGCTGACAGAAAAGAACGCGATTTGTTCATCTGCATAGATTTTGTCCAGCCATGCGTTCTGTGCATCCTCGTCCAGATTAGAGAAGGCAATTTGAAACATTGGTAAGCTTCCTGCTTCATAGGAATGCGATGCATCTGCTAAAGATGCAGCAATGTTTTTGTTTGTTTCAATATTCTTCGCGGTTTCTATGACTAATTCTTTTTCTTCCTGAGTAAGTGTTTTCATATTATTGCATTGCTTCGTAACATCTTCCACCAGTGTTTTCGGATTATTGAACGGGCCGATGGAGGTATAACCATCTTTTCGCACCAAAACAAACTTAATGCTTCCGACGGAAACAGAAGATGATGGTCTGTCATTTTCATCTGCGCCATCGCAGAAAATGTAGTAAACGCCGTCTTCTGCTAAAACTTCATTCAATATTTCGTTATCTTTCCACACTTTGTCATTGCTGTTAGAAGAAGGTGCAGCATATGCACCGACTGCTAAAAAACAGAAGCAGACAGCAATCGTGAAAATAGTGGTAATCATAGCAATAGTTTTCGATTTTTTCTTAAAATTCATAATCGCACCCAGCCTTTCTTTTAGTTGTTCTGCGCCTTCCGTCAAAGTAACGGAAGCCAATGAGTTTTTATGTGAATGATTTGATTTCACAAAAGAAATCAGCATATCGCCATACTCACGCTTAGAATTACCGTCAAGTATGGATATTATGGCTTCATCACATGAGAGTTCACACGCCTTATTTACCTCTTTTTCCAGAAAATAGACAAAAGGATTGAACCAGTGAATACAAACTGCAATCTGTATTAGCCATTTGTAAAACATATCACGCTGCTTGTAGTGGAGCAGTTCGTGTATAAAAATATAGTATAGTTCGTTATTTTTCAATTTTCCGGCAGGCAGAATAATGTTCGGATGAAAGAACCCGATCATAATAGGAGAAGTAAGCAGCGTATTATGGTGTAGTTCCACCCTCGTTTTGATATGCAGTTTTTCCTTGCAGTCAGATAACAGGTTCAGGGTTTTGATATCTGATACTTCTGTGCTGTAAGCTTTGATATATCGGATGTATCCCTGATAAACCGTTATTTTACGGACAAATAGAACCAGTGCCGGCACTGCCCATAGAAAAAACAGATAAACAGATACGTTAAAGGAATTGTGCACAGTATCGGTACTTATATTCTTAATTGCGTGTGTCCGCATCGGTGCTGGTGTCTGGTTTGACACTTTATCAGTTCCAGTGACAGCGGGGCTTGCCGGACTTTCCGAATTTCCCTCTGCAGATGTTGTTATATTTGCTGTATCAAACTTTTCAAACAGACTTCCCACAAGCGTAGTATCAGGGGTAAACGGCAGCAGGAATCTCAGCACAACGATTATCCAGATATAATATTGCCAACGTCTGCTGAATTTGTTTTGATACACGAGCTTTAACCCCAAAATCAGCAGTAACAGCAGTGTACCGGAAGCGGACAGTGATAATAACACTTTCAGAAATTCATTCATTGCCTTTTCTCCAATATGCTTCAATTTCTTTTAGTTCCTCTGCCGACAGGATATCCTGACGCAACAGTGTGGATACCAGATTTTTTACATTTC
>CAZKOR010000197.1:2295-7136 GCA_964554405.1 uncultured Bacteroides sp.
TCTGCCGACAGGATATCCTGACGCAACAGTGTGGATACCAGATTTTTTACATTTCCACCGTAAACTTTGTCAAGGAAAGTGTGGGTCTGCATGGTCTGATATTCTGCTTCTGTTACTGTTGCAATGTACTCGTTGCGTCTGCCGATTTTCCTAATTTTTAAGAATTTTTTTTCTACTAAACGGGAAAGCAGAGTGAGTACGGTGTTGTTTTTCCATTCATTGTTATCCTTTTCCAGTTCCTCCATGATGAGGGAGTATAAAGCTGTTCCCCCGTTTTTCCAAATGATTTTCATGAGTACCAGTTCAGATTCAGAGATTTGTCCTGCCATATGAATTGTCCTTTCTTTTTAACAAGAATTGCGAAGCGATTCTTGTAGGTCAGGCTGTTGAGCCTGACCTTTTTATATTAACACTACGTAGGTTTGTAGTTATATTAACACGATGTAGGGGAAGATGCAATAGTGAAATGTGAAAAAGAATAGTTTAGAGAAGTTATAGATTGCTATTCTGTGTAATGAATGCCATGTGCTGTTAATAATGAGCGAAGCTGTTTAATTTCATTATCTTTTTGTAATAGAGCAGAGTCTTTCTCAGCAATGACCTTTTCATTTTCAGCAATGACTTTTTCGCTCTCAGCAATAACTTTCTTATTCTCTTCGATAATCTTTTTGTTAGCTTCAACCTCTCTTTCATAAGCCCGCATATCCAGATAATATTCTTCACGGTCACGGCAGCGTTTGCGGATTTGTTCATCAGCGCTTAACTGAAAAATAGTTTTAGATGCTTCGTTGATATTTTGGTCTTTTTCTGCCAACATCTTAATTTCCTCCCATGTAGTGGCTTTAATAAGCTTAGCCCAGTAATCAATATGATATTTCTTATCTTCCTCGGTTGCTAAATCTATATGAGATAAGTCTACCACACTTAATGTCAGGTTGTCACTATAAAGATGATGATTTTTAACGTTAAGCAGTTTATAAGTTGCATAAAATTCAGGAAAATCATTGAACAGTGTATAATCCAGAAAGCCGATATGTATGACAGGTTTGACTTCCGTATAATCCTGCCCATGGTTAAGTATATCGAAAGAGCGGCAAAGATAACTGACGGAACGGTTGGGCCAGATTAATCTGCCTGTCATCTGCATTTCAAGATTGATAAGTGTGTGCTTATTCAGTTTTACATTGATATCCAATCGGAATTCCTTATTTTCCACGGATTCTCCTAAGATGATGGGATTGGTAATTTCCACAGAGAGAACCTCCTCTGGCTGCAGACGAAGCAGTGAACAGATAAGTCCTCGTAAGGCCTGATTGTTTGACTGTAAAACGGCCCGGAACATATAGTCATTTGTCATTCCATACGGTATGATGCCATGGGCGTTTTGGAGTGAAGTACTTGGATTATCATTAAATTTTTGTTGAGTAGAAGTTGATTGATTCGTATTTTTTAGATTCATAGATGTGACTCCTTTGTGATTTGAGATAACAGAAAGCATAAGTATAGAATGTGGATACAATGATTTTTATAGACTCTGTCATTATATAGCATACTTATATCATGTGTATATGGAAAAAGCAATTTATTTTCTATTGCAAGGAAGTAGAAAAAATAAGAACGTTATATCGACAATACTCATTGGTGTTCATGATATGGTATGAATGCGGAATCTAGGAAAAGAAGAATACAAGATGTTGTATTGTGCATTTTTTTACATTTTGTTGCTTTTTTTTCATGAGTTTTATGCTAAGATAACTCCAAAGAAGAGTGGGCAGGCTGAGGAATGGAGAAAAAATGAAAATATTAGTAATAGAAGATGATACCGCTATTTCGGAGCTAATCTGTATGAATCTGGAAGCGGCGGGATATGAAACACTGGCAATTTTTGACGGCAATGCGGCAGAGGAGATGCTGAAAGCCGAAGAGCCTGTCGATGCAGCACTGGCACTGGTAGATGTGATGCTTCCGGGAAAAGACGGATTTGAGCTGATGGAGGATTTGCAGAGGGCGCAGATTCCCGTTATCTATCTGACGGCAAAAGATGATGTGATTTCAAAAGTGCATGGTTTGAAAGCGGGCGCAGAAGATTATATTGTGAAACCGTTTGAAGTGCTGGAGCTTCTGGTGCGTATAGAGAAGGTTTTAAATAGAACAGGACGGGGACGGGAAAAGATTATCATCAGGGACGTTGTCATAGATTTAAAAGAGCACAGTGTACTTAAAAATGGTAAAAAAGTGAATTTAAAGCCGATGGAATATGAACTTTTGGTGACGTTAGCACAGAGTAAAAATGTGGCTTTCAGCAGAGAAGAACTGCTTGGCAGACTGTGGGGCGTTGATTATGTGGGCGAGACCCGGACTGTGGATGTGCATATCGGGCAGCTTCGTAAGAAACTGGACTTTTATGATGTAATCCGCACGATTTCCAAATTGGGGTATCGACTGGAGGATATGGAATCATGAAGCTATGGATTAAGATGTCTATTATAACAGCGGCGGCGCTGCTTGTAAGTACGGGGATATCAGGGGCGGCGGTTATTTACCATTCGGCACGCTATAACAGGGAAAAGACGATAGAAAATTATGAACAGCAGCTTAATGTGGCGGCATATGCGGTCAGCAGAGAACTGGAATATGAACCGCTTAAGAATTTCAGTGCGGCGGCAGCCAATGCCTATTATCATTATGTGATAAAAAAATATGATGATTCTATGTACATTTTAGTTAAAGGAGAGCAGGTGCTTTGTAATCTGACGCCATTTGAACTGAATAACCCCGGAGATGACAGATGGGGCAGCGCGGAAGCATATCATATGATTCAGAAGCTTGAAAACAGATACGTTCTGGTGATGGGAATCAGATTGCCGGTTACGGGCAGCGATGAGTATAAACTTGTTCTGGTACGGGATATTTCCAATATCTATGAAGATATCCGTACGCAGGCTTTTTTTTATGTCCGTATCTATCTGGCGGCAGTTCTGATGGCAGTGGTTTTGGTTTTTTTGATGATAAAGAAAGCTCTGGAGCCTTTACGGGAGTTACAACTTGCTGCACAGGATATCAGTGAGGGCAGACTGGAAAGGCGTGCAAAGGTGCATACAAGTGATGAAATCGGAGACATGACGGCAGCTTTTAACGGTATGGCAGCGCAGATTGAAAGTCAGGTTACGGAGCTGTCGCTGGAATCGGAACGGCGCAGGCAGATGTTGGGCAGCTTGACGCATGAAATGAAAACGCCGATGACTTCCATTATGGGTTATGCCGATTCCCTTCTGCATGTCAACCTTAAAGAAGAGCAGAAAGAAAGCGCGCTGCAGCATATTTATACGGAATGCGGCAGGTTGGTGCGTATCAGCAGTAAATTGATGAGCCTGATTGGGATGTATGATAATGACAGCATTTGTATGGAAGAAGTTTCTGTTAGTGATTTGTTTTCTGCTGTCGCCGAGATGGAAGAAAATAATTTAAAAAAGAAAAATATGACTCTCAGTTATTCTTGCCATATGGAAAAGAAGATTATGGACAAAGACTTAATGATAAGTGCGCTGACTAATCTAGTCGATAATGCGGTAAAGGCAAGCAAAACAGGCGCAGACATTATTATGGAAGCAAAAGAAGACAGAATTGCCGTGCGCGATTTCGGCTGCGGTATCCCTGAAGATGAGATTTCCAGAGTGACAGAAGCTTTCTATATGGTAGATAAAGCACGCAGCAGAAAGACGGGAGGCTGCGGATTGGGACTGGCGCTGTGCGGTAAGATTGCAGAACTTCATGGAGCGGAACTTAAGATAACAAGCAGGGCAGGAGAAGGAACTGAGGTGTCGATTGTTTTTGGAGATATGGAAAGCTGAGTTTTTGCAAAATGTTTACATTCTGTTGTATACCTTTTACAGCTGTGCAGGATATGCTGTACATATGTAAACAGGAAGGAGCAATGTAGAAATGATGGGGAAAAATCTTAAATTACAGAAATTGACCGCAGCAGTCATAATAGCTGGCATGTGTTTTGGGACAGTATCAGGGTGCAGCAGCGGCGCAGAATCTAAAGAAGATGCAGTTACATTAAAGGAACAGAATGGAGAGCAGGCGTCAGCACAGATGAGCGCAGAGGAAGCGGAGGTATCCGGAAATGTTGCCAAGCAGGTGCAGGCTCCTGAAATTTATCAGACGCAGGTTTCAGGTGATGCTGTCACGATAACGGCGGATGCGGAGCTTATCATCCCTGACGTGCCGGGAATAAAATTGAAAAAAGTGACAGCACGCACTTTTACACAAGAGGATTACGATGTGATAAATAGGGTGCTGCTCGGCGGTGAGAAGTTGTGGGAAATAGATTATGAGGCTATGCAGGAAAGTCAGGGTATGTTCAAAGAGGAGATTGATGAAAGAATAGAAAAACTGGAGAAGAGAATCTCGCAGGAAGGTGTGAATGATGATGCCACATACAACAGCAAAGGGAATATCTGGAATCAGGCTCTTGAAGAATTAAAAGAATTAAGGGAATATGCGATTTCCAAAGAAGAGGCGGAGGAAAGAGGATTGATTTTGGAGGTACCTGCGATTGTCACATGTGACGAGACTTTATCAGAACCCGGGGGGAATGAACTGTACGGATTTGTTACGGTGAACGGACAGGATTACAGTCTTAAGATAGATAATAATGTGACAAAGACAAGTTATATCGCATATCATACGGTTAAGTTTCTGATTGAGAAGCAGGATGGGGACGGGAAATATCTCACTTTTTCCAATGCGAAGCCTGACCCGGAAAATCTGCCGGACTCCTTGAGTGATACCAAGTTTGTACCGGGATTTGTGAATATGAATACGCCGCCTGAAGA
>CAZKOR010000198.1:0-5005 GCA_964554405.1 uncultured Bacteroides sp.
CCTCCATTCACATAAGTCACTGCCGTTGTGGTATTGCTGCCGCTTCCGGATTTCCAGTTTAAAGGAATAAATAACGCTGCTGCCACAATGCCAAGAAGAAAAGGCAGTCCTTTAGGTACATCCATGTGAAAGACTCTGCTTCCTGTCATGTCATCATAAAAATCATTAATATAAGTCTTATAAGCACGATACGGATTTTGCTCCACATATCGGTATACTCTGTCCAGAATATGGTCGATATCCGCATCGGAATAAGCTTCCTTCACAATCCCTGTCGTACAAAACCATGTATAAATTTTACCATTATCCTCACGATACCAGTTATCAATCAGAAGAACGCCGTCACCGTTTGCCTTATCATAGCCAAAACAATTCTCCTCATAAAACTGCTCCGCATAGACTCTGACAAACTCATCATACGATACATTAGACTCTATACTTCTGGCGTAATCTTTTAACGATTCATTTAATGTAATCAAAACAATATCACACTGCGTCTGTTTCTCCCGTTTGGCAATCAACTCCTCCAGTTCGCGCTCCTCACTATCCGTTAATACATTGCCGTAATCAAAGACTCTCTGTGTTGTTTTGCATTCCGTATTCGTTCTCTCATAGTATCCCGCTTTTGCAGTAAAGTTATGAGCGCCGTTTATCAAAAGCAAAACAGCAGCCAAAACTGCAATCAAAATATACAACCATTTAAAATACCTGATATACTCTCTCATCTACAGCACCTCCAAAATCGCAACGGCAAGCTGCACGAGTGCACTGACGCAGGCAAAAACAGAAAAACCATATAATATGACTTTTTCTTTCGACACCGGCGTTTTGCCCACCACTTTTCCAGTCTGCCCATTCACATGAAACCGCCACGTTTTCCCACGGTATTGATACAAGTACATCCATACCGGCATAAGTGCATAGGAAGCGTTATTTCTATTTGCATTCAAATTCTTTCTTATGGGTTTTACCGAATCATATCCCATAATAGACTGATTCATCAGCTGTTCGGAAGCGTTTCTTACTTTTCTCCCGGCACGTTCCTCCAACTGTGACGCACTCTGATTGTATACTTCTCCAAAAAAACCGGACATATATCTTGGATCAAAGCGCTCCAATTCCTGATAGGCATAGGGCTCCATCAAATCCATCTCACCATCATCCATTGCCAAAGACGCATCTACCGGAACTTTATCGAAATCTGCTTCCATTTTTCTGATAATCTCATAGTAAGAAGTCTCTATGTATTCCGTATCCCCGCTGACCCAGCTGCGCGTCTTAGTTCCCTGTCCGGCAAAATCGTAATGCACCTGATAGTCATACATCCAGAACGGCACATAAATACCCTGAAGAGCCTCTAAGCTCTTTTCCGATAAAAAAGTGGACGGCAAAAATGTTTTTTTCGCAAATTCCTTATGCAGCATCTCTACTGCCGCATCTTTATTGATTTTAAAAGGCAGTATCAAATGCGGTTCGTATTCGCCCTCTACCCTTTCCTGAAAAACAATATAACTGCCGCAGTGGGCACATTTACTCGCCGAAGTATATTGGTTTATAGTAAGCGGCGCACCACAGTTTCCGCATTGTGTCACGGAGCCATCCCGAATGATATCCTCGCTGTCTATGCTCTCACAATGCGGGCAATACATCTTTTTTCTGCCCGGTTCATAAACCGTATTGCCGCCGCAGTTTTTGCATTTAAAAATCATGCTGTCTCCCCCCTAAATGAATATTAATTGTGATGAAGAATGCCGCATTTCAGGCATTCTTCGGTGTGAGACTTAGAACTTCTAAGTCAGCTATGCTGACTTTGCGAAATCAGCCTCTGCTGCAAGTGATTTAGAAGTTCTTCTCACACTATTGTATCAAAAAATATGACAAATTGACAGAAGAAGTTTTGATAGTATATACTATATAATAGAGAAACTTGCGAACTTAGGCATCAGAACAGGAGAAAAAATTATGGGTGGATTTTTTGGCGTCGCATCAAAGGAAGACTGTATTTTTGATTTATATTTTGGTACTGATTATCACTCTCATCTTGGGACAAGACGCGCCGGTATGGCATGTTACAGTAAAGAAAACGGTTTTGACAGGGCAATCCATAATATTGAGAACGCTCCTTTCAGAACCAAGTTCGATAAGGACTCCAATACCATGTCCGGTCATCTGGGCATAGGCTGTATTTCCGACTATGAACCGCAGCCGCTTATTATCCGTTCCCATCACGGTACTTACGCGATTACAACGGTAGGCAAAATCAATAACAAAGAAGAAATCGAAAAACAGCTTTTCAAAAGCGGACATGCTCATTTTCAGGAAATGAGCGGCGGAGAAATCAATATGACGGAGCTTGTATCCGCCATTATCAACCAAAAAGAAAATCTCATCGAGGGGTTACAGTATGCACAGGAATTAATTGACGGTTCCATGACGATGTTAGTGATGACCCCGAAAGGCATCTATGCGGCAAGAGACCGTCTGGGACGCACGCCTGTCATCATCGGCAAAAAAGACTCCGCCTACTGTGTTACCTTTGAAAGTTTTGCCTATCTGAACTTGGGCTATCAGAACGAGCGGGAACTCGGTCCGGGCGAAATTGCAATTATAACTCCGGAAGGCGCAAAGACACTTGTTGCACCGGGCAAAGATATGAAAATATGTACATTTCTTTGGATTTACTATGGATATCCCTCTTCTTCCTATGAGGGCGTCAACGTAGAACAGATGCGATATCAATGCGGCGCTATGCTTGCGAAACGTGATAATGTAACTCCGGATATTGTTGCAGGTGTACCGGATTCCGGAATCGCCCATGCAATCGGTTATGCCAATGAGTCCGGCATTCCTTTTTCAAGACCTTTTATAAAATATACACCTACATGGCCCCGTTCTTTCATGCCGACCATACAAAGCCAGCGGAACCTGATTGCAAAAATGAAGCTGCTGCCGGTTCATGAGCTGATTAAGGATAAGAGCCTGTTATTAATAGACGACTCCATTGTACGAGGCACACAGCTTAGGGAAACAACGGAATTTCTTTATCAGAGCGGTGCAAAAGAAGTACATATCCGGCCGGCCTGTCCGCCGCTTTTATTCGGCTGTAAATATTTGAACTTTTCGCGTTCCTCTTCTGAAATGGAATTGATTACCCGTCAGGTTATCAAAGAGATGGAGGTCGATAATAAGTATCCCAACCTAACCGTCTATGCTGATCCGGAATCGACGGCATATCAGGATATGTTGGAAAAAATAAGAGAGAAGCTCAACTTCACTTCTCTCCGTTATCATCGCCTGGATGATATGATTGCCTCAGTAGGCATTGATAAATCAAAACTTTGTACGTATTGCTGGGATGGCCGCGAATAAATTATGCTAACTCATCCGTCAAACGTTCAATTTCATCAATGATTTCCCCGATATAGGAAATGGTATCAAGCAGCGGTGCATCGGTAGAGATATCGATGCCCGCCATCTTTGCAAGTTCTACGGAATCCAACGTGCTGCCTGCAGCAAGAACCTTTTTCCAATCCTCCACGGCAGACTGTCCCTCATTTTCAATCCGTTTACAAACCTGTGTGCCAATGGTAAGTCCGGCGCTGTATGTATAGGAATATAATCCCATATAATAATGCGGCTGACGCATCCATGTATGAGCGGCGTCATCGGAAATCTCCACAGCATCTCCCCAGAAGTTCTGCAGTGTTTCTTTCATAAGCGCATTTAATGTCTCCGCATTCACACTGCCCCCCTCATCAACGATTCTGTAAACCTTTCTTTGGAAGTCAGCTTCCAACAGATGCGTGACAAAATTGTGATAGTAGGTATTGCTTATCATACAGGACAAAACCCAGCGGCGGAAACGCAAATCAGGAGCCGTCTTTAATAAATAGTGCGCCAGTAAAAGCTCATTCATGGTTGAGGGCGCTTCCACGAAGTAATTGGAAATATTCGTATCAAAAACAGACTGTGCACTGTTACATAACTGAAAATGCCCGGCATGTCCAAGTTCGTGAACAAGGGTAAAGACATCCGACATACGGTTATGCCACGATAACAGAATATAAGAATTTTTTCCATAAGGGCTGGCACAGAATCCGCCCGTGGATTTTCCTGCATTCTGCGCAAAGTCCACCCAACGCTCACGATAAGCCGCCTTTACTGTTGCCACTATATAATCCTGCCCTAAAATGGCAAGCCCTTTTTCCATATAATCCTTGGATTCCTCTATCGTAACACTCGGGTCATATTCCGGGTCAACAGCTATCTTTAAATCCGCAAATGTCATTTTCTCCAGCTTATGAATCCTTTGCAATAATTGGGCATATCTGCGCATATGGGGAGCCAGTTTTTCCATAATCAGATCTATCTGACGCTCATACATATCCCGCGTTACTTTCTGCTGAAAAAGAAGCGAGTCTATCACAGAATCAAAACCCCTTAATGAAGCTATCGTCTTTTCGGTCTGTACATGTGTATTATAGGCGGCAGCAGTTACATTTTCATACTCACGGATTTTAGCGGAAAATGCTGCGAATGCCGCGCGGCGAAGCGGCGTATTTTTTTCATACTCGTAATTATCTTCAAACAGGGAATACCCTAGTTCATATTCTTCTCCCTCTACCGTAAAAGGCTCAAACTTCATATCGGCAAGTTTTGCCATGTTATAGATTTGATAAGGCGCGCTTACGGTCTGTCTAAGTGCCGCTATAACCCGCTCCGCCTCCGGATGCAGTTTGTAAGGTTTTTCTCTGAGAACATCCTGTAAGTAGCATTTATTCTCTATGGCACTGTCAATTGCCTGTTTTAATACCTCTTCGCTTAACTGTGCTATTTCACTGTCA
Source organism: uncultured Bacteroides sp. (assembly GCA_964554405.1). Taxonomy (GTDB): domain Bacteria; phylum Bacillota; class Clostridia; order Lachnospirales; family Lachnospiraceae; genus UBA3282. The sequence continues at coordinate 4,845 of CAZKOR010000198.1, forward strand.
ATAAAACTGAGCATACTGAGCGTCTGCGCTGCAAGGCGGCTGATTTTATCATTGCGCTCCTGATGATAGGTATCATAATAATCCACAGAAACCGCTAACTCACAATAGTCACTGATTAATGTAAGCATACGTATGATTTCCCTGTAATCATCCAGACAGGC
>CAZKOR010000198.1:5105-7107 GCA_964554405.1 uncultured Bacteroides sp.
ATAATCTGCTCTTCCGCTTCTTCTTCCGTCAGTCCAAGCGTCATCAGCTTAATAATCTGTTCCCCGGCAATCTTACCGATTGCCGCTTCATGAATAAGCGCCGCATCCACATCATTTGCCTCTAACTGCGGCACGGCAAGGACTTTTGCTTTATCCATAATAATAGCGTCACATTCCGTATGTCCGCTGCAGGGTACATTCCCTACAATGCGGGAATCAAACTTCTGATAGGAAGTGTCTCTTGCCACGGAACGGGATATCACATCAGCGCCTGCGCCCTCTCCGTTTAGTTTTACTTCGTAATAGCTGACCGCTTTTTGTTCGCCATGCGTCATCAAACGCTCATGAACAATCAATTTTGCCCCAGCCGCAAGTTCCGCAGTCGTTTTTCTTTCTGTGGAATCCACACCTTTAATCTGCACCATTTCCATCTCCATAGTGCTGTTTTCTTTCATATAAACTTCCGTACCCGGGTTCAAAATACGTTTTCCCGTACCGTCTCCGGAACCATAATGTTTTTCTACATATTTCACTTTGGCATTTTTTTCAAGGTAAAAACGATGAATGCCGTCATGCTCCGAATCCTGTCCGCCGCAGTTATCAATGCCGCATCCTGCCACAATGATGACATCGGCATCCTCCCCGATATAAAAATCGTTATAGACAGTCTCTTTCAATCCGCTTGTACTTAAAACAACCGGAATATGCACACTTTCATTTTTTGTACCCGGTTTAATATAAATATCAATGCCGCTTATACCTTCCTTCGAGATAATATCTATATTGGCTGTTGTATTTCTTGCCGCCATCTGCCCATTTGCACGAATATTGTAAGCGCCTTCCGGCACCTCATGCAAACCTGCCACTTCCTGTAATAATCGTTTCTGTATGGTATCCATTCTATTGTCATCTTCCTTTCCTATCTTCCTATCGCATTCCCGGTCTTGCACACTGGCTAACAGCGGAAGAGGTTCCTAAAAGGTCCGGCAGAATCAGCTCTTTGGCACCCCTGTCGGCAATCTTTCCATCTGCAACTACGACAATCTCATCTGCAATATTTAAAATACGCTCCTGATGGGAAATGATGACAATGGAACCATCACGGTTTTTCTTCTGCATTCTTTCAAAAACCTGTATCAGATTCTGAAAACTCCATAAATCAATTCCCGCCTCCGGCTCATCGAAAACAGCAAGTTTGCTTCCCCTTGCCAAAACCGTCGCAATCTCGATTCTCTTCAATTCCCCGCCAGAAAGACTGGCATTCACTTCCCGCCTGATATAATCTCTGGCACAGAGTCCAACTTCCGAAAGGTAATTGCAGGCTTCTGAAACGGAAAGCTGCCTGCCGGACGCGATACGAAGCAAATCCAGCACTTCAAGCCCTTTGAAGCGTACCGGCTGCTGAAATGCAAAACTAATTCCCATTTTAGCACGTTCCGTAATGCTTTTTTCCGTAATATCGACGCCGTCTAAATAAATACTGCCGGAAGTCGGTTGCTCAATTCCCGCAATCAGTTTCGCCAGCGTGGACTTTCCGCTTCCATTCGGTCCCGTAATTACTATGAATTTATGTTCCGGTACTGTCAGGGTAATGTCGCGGACGATTTCCTTCTGGGCCTCTTCTTCCGATACTTCAAAAGAAATATTTTTTAATTCCAGCATAGTTTACTCCTCTATCATAATAATGTCTCTAATAACAATAAGCTACTCCTATTACCAGATAGATTTTAACATAGTATGGCAAAAACTTCTATATCTGAAATTCCTTAAATAGGTTTTTCTGATATTCCGTATCTTTAGCGGCCCGAATGATATCTTCCGTACGATTCTGCTCTGCAAGAAGTTGATTTAAACGGTTGACTTTTTGTTCACCCTCCCGCAAACCTTCTTCTTTACCTTTCCGTATACCTTCTTCTCTGCCTTCCCGCCTGCCCTCTTCTTTCATATCGAAATCATGCAGAAGCTCTTTCATATACTCTCGTCTCCATTTCTCATTCTTTTT
>CAZKOR010000199.1:0-7093 GCA_964554405.1 uncultured Bacteroides sp.
CCGTGAATGCATTGCAGAGATTTATGATGCAGCTACAGCAGATGCAGTTCGTATTCAGTACGGCGGTTCCGTAAACGCAGGCAATGCAGCAGAATTGTTTGCACAACCTGATATCGATGGCGGTCTTGTCGGCGGTGCTTCTCTGAAAGCTGATTTTGGAAAGATCGTAAATTATAAGTAAACAGAAGAAGAAATAAATAGAAACACTGGATGTAGGTTTAGAAATATCTATATCCAGTGTTTTTGCTTTTATTAAATATGTTTAAAGTGTAAAAGATGAGCAACAGGTATTTCCAACGCATCTGCAATATCAAATAAGGTATCCAAAGAAATAGAGGTTGGCATATTTGGGGCTTCAATATTGCTCATGTGTGTACGGCTGATATTTATTGTTTCTGCTAATTGTAATTGTGTTAATCCTTTCATTTTTCGATAATAGGCAATATTTAAGCCAATCATTTTATATTCTTGTTTTCTTTTTTGACACATGAAATTCACCTCATATTATAGTTTACAAAGTATGATTGCATAGATAAACAATATATATACTTGTATATGCAATGCGATATGTTGCATTTGCAAACTGAAAGTGATAATATATAATGTGAAATGTGATTAAATTCCAGAATAGAAAGCACAAAGTAATAAGATATTTCTTATGTGTGGAAGCATGTACTTAGGAGGATGTTATGGATTCTTTATTTATTGTGATGCCGGCATATAATGAAGAAGATAATATCGAAAAAGTTGTAAGGCAGTGGTATTTGGTACTCGATGGAAAAGGTGAGAATTCCCGACTTGTAATTGCAGATAGTGGAAGTACTGATGCCACACATGAAATATTGGAAAAATTGCAGAAAGAGTATTCTAAACTGGATATTCTGAGTGAAACTAAAAAGCAGCATGGCCCTAAAGTAATTGCTTTATATGATTATGCCATTAAGCAGGGGGGGAAGTATATCTTCCAGACGGATTCGGATGGGCAGACCAATCCCGCCGAATTTGATGATTTTTGGGGAAATAGAAAACAATATGATGGTATTTTTGGATATCGTAATGTGCGAGAAGATGGAGAAATACGGGCTTTCGTTGAGAAAGTAGTTTGTCTTTTGCTGAGAATTTATTTTGGGGTAAAAGTACCTGATGCAAATGCACCATTCCGGCTAATGAAAGCGGAGATTTTAAAAAAATATTTATATAGGATACCGGAAGATTATCATATCCCTAATATTCTCATGACTACCTATTTTGTTTATTATCATGAAAAAACATTATTTAAAACGATTTCTTTTAGTTCTCGTCAAGGTGGAGTGAATTCCATAAATATTTTGAATATCATAAAAACCGGATGGAAGGCGGTAAAGGACTTTAGAGGATTGAAGAAGGAGATGAAATGATAAATTGGGATTAAGAGATTATAGAAAAGAGAAAAAGGAATGAAAAATAGTATTTCTTTAATGCAAATTATCAAAAAAAATAAAGAAAATTTTATCGTTATATTGTTTATGGCAATTATATCTTTTTTTTTCATGCTAAAGAGTCCATTGCATCCATGGATTGGTGGTAATACCGATACTGATAGCGGTGTATTTAAAACAGTAGCGCTTATGATGGAAAAAGGATATATGCCTTATAAAGATTCATTTGACCACAAAGGTCCGCTTCTTTACATATTAAATTGGATTGGTAATAAAATTTCATCATATAGAGGGATATGTGTTATTGAATTTTTGTTTATGATAGGGACTTTTTTTGTGATTTATAAAATATCCCGTTTGAAATGCAATATTAATTCGTCAATACTTGTAACCATGTTTTCAATTTCCTTACTGTTTCAATATTTTCAGGGAGGAAATTTAACAGAAGAATATGCAATGATATTCATTGCAATTGCTCAGTATATCTTTCTTGATTATTTGATGAATCAGAAAGTAACAAGAATCCGATTGTTGATTAGTGGATTTGCTTTTGGAGCAGTACTTTTTTTACGAGCCAATATGGTTTCCGTGTGGATTGTTTTTTCTCTTTTTATCCTTGTGCAAACGGCAGTTGATAAAAATTGGAATATTGTGGTACATTTTATATTATGGTTTATGGGAGGCATGTGTATTATTGTGGTTCCTATATTATTATGGCTTGCAATGAGGCATTCTTTATCAGCTTTTTGGGAGAGTTATATTATTTTTAATAAAGTATATGTATCTGTTGAAGGCGGCAGAGCTTTTTTTGATGCAAAATGGAATGTTTATCTATCTTTTTTTAATACGACAACTTTTATTATTTCGTTTTGTACTGTGGTATATATGTGTAGAATAAGAGATAAAGCAATCAATATTGTTTATATGATTTATATGTTGATTACGCTGTTATTGATATGCTTGTCAGGAAGGAGAAGTTATCATTATGGAATGATTTTGATACCCGCATTTTCTTATCCCATGGCGGCCTTATTTGGTGAAATTGAAGAAATAGAGTTTTCGAAGATAGCGCGGATAATTTCTATTATTATTAAAGTCTATCTTTTGGCTAACTTGATTTTACCGGATTGGTTATCAGTTATCTCATCAGCTCCTGAAATTTATGAAAGCAGGGCGGAAGAACATAAATCGGAGCTGGCTGTAACTGTAAGCAGTATAGTAATTGATAACACAGATATAGATGATGCAATCTCGGTCTATGGTAATTGGGATTTGATATATATACTAAGTGACAGAAAGCATGCCACAAGGTATTCTTATCAATTTCCTATAGGGGGTGTGATGCCGGAAATTATGGAAGAGTATATGAAAGCGCTGGAAGAAGAACAGCCCAGGATTATTGTAATTCAAGAAGGTGAGTATGATGACAATATCATTGGCTTTATAAGTAATAATAATTATCATTTAATCTGGGCACAATACGAAGATTCGACAGATGGTGTATTGATTTATGTGAAATAGTCACAAATTGAGGATAGGTTCATTATCTTAGCTATTTATAAAAGGATTCATCCAATGATATTTATTGGATGAATCCTTTTTCTTGGGCCTCTTTTAACGCATTGATGATAGAGCTGCGTAATATCAGGAATATGTATTGTATGTTTTTTTCTTTATCCTGGATGGATTTGTTTACAATCCATTCCAACAGGATATCGGCGATGGCGCCTGTATAAAAACGGCTGAGAAAATCTTTGAAATCTTGTGAAACTGTTATATTTTCCATTTGCGCTGCTTTTTCAATAGTAGAGCGGCATACATCAATAAAATCGGCGTGAAAGAACCGTGATAACTCATCTCTGCCCAGAGAGTGATAGATATTATTAAGGATATTTTCATTTTCATCAATATAATCCATGACAAAGAGAATCGATTCCCCATGGTCATCAATTAAATCCATTTGCTTAACGACTTCGATAGCTTCTTGTTCTAACATCCATTTTAACAAAGCATAAATATCATCAAAGTGATAATAAAAGGTCTTACGGTTTACACCGCAGTCTGCTATGATTTCACTTACGGTTACTTTGGAAAAGGGTTTATTTTCCATGGCCTTTTTTAAGGAAGATGCAAGCATTTTTTTTGTATTGAGAGATGTAATCTCATGTTTCATATTGATAATCAAACTCCTTTATCAATCTGTAAGTTTTTATATCCACCAATTATTATACACATGTCCGGTAAAATTACAATAGATGTTGTGGATATTTGCCCATCAAATAGGGGTAAAATGACCGGATTTTACCTATACTTGGAGAAATTGACCATTGATTTGTACAGATTGCTTTTTTAATATTGTTGGATGACAAAATGGCAAGGGCAGTTGCCGAGGGAGGCGTTTATCAGTGGATAAGGAAGTAAAAGAGGAAAAGAATGCGAATCAGGCGATGCTGAAGATATGCGGATTTATTGTGGATAAAAGGAATCTTTTTTTCCTGATATTTGGTATTCTGATTATTTTTTCTGCCATATCAAGAAACTGGGTTGGTGTCGAAAACGATATGGCCTTTTATCTGCCGGGAACAACGGAAACGAGGCAGGGACTTGATCTTATGGAGGCAGAGTTTATTACATACGGAACATGCAATGTCATGATTGCAAATGTATCTTACGAACAGGCGGAAGCAATCTGTGAACGTCTGGAACGCTTCGAAGGTGTTTTCTCTGTAGATTTTGATGATTCCGAGGAACATTATACGAATGGCTCCGCCTACTATAATATTACTTTTGACTATGACGAGAAGGACGATGCGTGTTTGGATGCGCTGGATAAAGTAAAGGAGTTCCTTGCGGATTATGATTATTATCTGACAACTTCTCTGGGAAATACGCAGTCGGAACTGATAGGGCAGGAGATGAATACGATTTCCGTATTGGTTGCCATTATCGTAGTATCGGTATTGTTGTTGACAACACAGGCATATGCGGAGATTCCGGTTTTACTGATTACTTTTTTGTCGGCAGCCATTATCCAGATGGGAACTAACTTTTTATTAGGAACCATTTCTTTTGTATCAGATTCGGTTACGATTGTGCTGCAGTTGGCATTATCTGTCGATTATGCCGTTATTCTATTAAATAGGTATAAAGAAGAGCATGCTGCGATGGAAGCACGTGAAGCTGCCATTATTGCGCTCAGTAAGGCTATCCCTGAGATTGCGGGTAGTTCCCTGACTACGATTGGCGGATTGATTGCAATGACTTTCATGCAGTATCAGATGGGGCCGGACCTGGGCGTTGTGTTGATTAAAGCAATCCTGCTAAGTTTGTGTGCGGTATTTTTACTGATGCCGGGAGTCATTATGCTGTTTTCAAAGCTTATGGATACGACTAAGCATAAAAACTTTATTCCGGATATCCCGGTTGTAGGGAAGTTTGCGTATGCTTCCAGATATATCGTAGCACCGCTTTTCTTAGTTGCGATTATTGCAGGATACATGATTTCCAAGAATTGCCCGTATGTATTCGGTTATAGTACGGTTACGCCGCCGATACAGAATAGTGTGCAGAAGGCGGAGGAAATGCAGGAAACGAACTACGGCAGTTCTAACATGGTGGCATTGATTGTTCCGGCAGGAGATTATGACAGCGAAAAGGCACTGCTTCATGATCTGGATTTATGTCCGGAAGTGGACTATACGATGGGACTTGCCAACATTGAGGCAATGGATGGTTATAACCTGACGGATAAGCTGACACCCAGACAGTTCTCAGAGTTGATTGATTTGGATTATGAGGTGGCGGAACTGATTTATACTGCCTATGCCGTCAATGATGAGGACTATGCGAAAGTGGTAAACGGCTTATCGGATTATCAGGTTCCTTTGATTGATATGTTCATGTTTGTATATGATGAGGTAGAAGAGGGCTATGTGACTTTAGAGGATGATTTGCAGGAAACGCTGGATGATGCCTATAGGCAGATGAACTTTGCTAAGAATCAGCTTCAGGGAGAGAATTACAGCCGTATGTTAGTATATCTGACGCTGCCGGAGGAGAGTGAGGAGACTTTTGCTTTTCTCGATAAAATGCATGACATAGCAGGGAAATATTATGACGGCACGGTGCTTGTCTGTGGAGAATCGGTCAGCCAGTATGATTTGCAGAAGACATTCTCACGCGACAATATGGTTGTGAATGTCGTTTCCATACTGGTTGTATTGGTAGTGCTTCTGTTTACATTCAAATCAGCAGGTATGCCGGTTCTTTTGATTGCGGTCATTCAGGGCAGTATCTGGATTAATTTCTCAGTCCCTGCCCTACGGCATGATAATTTATTTTTCTTAGGCTATCTGATTGTCAGTTCCATCCAGATGGGCGCGAATATCGATTATGCAATTGTCATTGCGAGCCGTTATACGGAGCTGCGTGAAAGCATGGGCAGAAAACAATCCATTATCGATACGATGAATTTATCTTTTCCGACTATCATTACTTCCGGCACGATGTTGGCAGTAGCGGGTATCCTGATTGGTAAAATGACTTCTGACGTGGCGATTTACGGTATCGGTAAATGCCTTGGGCGCGGTACGCTGATTTCTATTTTTATTACCATGTTTGTATTGCCCCAGATTCTGCTGGTAGGAGATAAGGTTATCGAGAAGACGGCGTTTGTCATGAATATGCCGATTAGGACGAAGAATGCTACAGGGCTTATAAAAGTAGATGGTCTGGTGCGTGGTAAGATTGACGGTACGGTTACGGGTACCATGAATGCAATTATTAAAGGTAACGTCAGCGCTTATGTGGAAGCCGGTGATGTGACGGAACTGACAGAGGATGAATATCTGGAACTGTCGGAGCAGATTACGGGACAGAAACAGGATGGGGAGGTGAAAGAATATGCGTAGGAAAAGAGTAATTTCCCTTTTGCTGGCTGCGCTGCTTATGGTGATGCCGGTTATGGATGTTATGGCTGATGAGACAGAAGGAACGGAAGAAGAGGAGGTCATAGAGGAAGTTATCACGGTTGAGGATGCCAATGAGACATTGGAATCCTATAGTGATGAAGAGACTGAATGGGAAGAGATATACATAGATTCCGTGGAGGATTTAAAGGCATTCTCCAGGAATTGCTGGCTGGATACATGGTCTTGGAATAAGAAGGTGTATTTGACTGAGGATTTGGATTTGACAGGAAGCGGCTTCGTATCAATCCCTACTTTTGGCGGATATTTTGACGGTCAGGGGCATACGATAAAAGGTCTGTCAATCAGGGATGCCATATCTTATACAGGATTATTCTGCTATACACAAAGGCCAGCCGTGATTGCGAATTTAAATGTGCAGGGCGTCGTGCGCCCATCCGGGAAACAGATGGTAGTCGGTGGTATTGTAGGCGATAATAGCGGCATTATCATCAACTGCAATTTTGGAGGGCTGATTGAAGGGAATGATTATGTCGGTGGTATTACGGGTTTCAATGAAATAAGCGGTATTCTGATAGATTGTACCAATAACGCAAAGATAACGGGAGCGCATTATACGGGCGGAATTGTCGGTAACAATATGGGAAATATTGTAGGGTGTGTCAATGAAGCAGATGTCAATACTTCTAATGAGGACAAGGAAAAATCGCTGGAAGATATTAATCTGGAACAGTATTCTTTCGGGTT
>CAZKOR010000200.1:0-1507 GCA_964554405.1 uncultured Bacteroides sp.
AGAGGAAGTCGCACAGAAGCAACGTGCCGATTCGATTGCCAAGGCTAAAGAGATGTACCGCGGATTGGAAGAATCGCCTGAAACATACGGTTTCTTGCCGTTTTCGCACTGCCGCCCGCAGAATCACCCTCGACAATAAAAATTTCACATTTTGAGGGGTCTTTCGACTCACAGTTAGCAAGTTTTCCGTTGGAATCAAAAGAAAATTTCTGCTTTGTCAGCATATTTGTCTTTGCTTTTTCTTCCGCTTTCCGTATTTTTGCCGCTTTTTCCGCACAGCCGATGATACTCTTTAAAGTATCCAGATTTCTGTCAAAATACCGGACAATTTCATCGCCTGTTACTTTTGCGACTACTTTGGATGCATCCTGATTATCCAGCTTCGTCTTTGTCTGTCCCTCAAATCTCGGGTCGGGATGCTTAATGGAGACAACTGCCGTCATACCGTTTCTGACATCGGCTCCTGTAAAGTTGATATCCTTTTCTTTTAAAATATTTAAGCCTCTGGCATACGTATTGATAACGTTTGTGAACATGGTTTTAAAGCCGGTTAAGTGGGTTCCACCCTCGGCATTATAAATGTTATTACAAAAGCCCAGTACATTTTCATGAAATTCATTGACATACTGCAGTGCAACTTCCACTTCAATACCTTCTGACTCACCTTGGAAGAAAATAACGTCATGAATTGTTTCTTTAGACTTATTCATATCTTTAATAAAACCGATAATTCCCTCCGGCTCATGGTATTCAATGCGCACCGGCTCTTCCTGGCGTTTATCCTCAAAAATAATAGTTAAATTGGGGTTTAGATAAGCTGTTTCATGCAGACGGCTCTTCACATCATCTTCTTTAAATCTTGTCTTATCAAAAATGGTATCATCCGGCAGAAACGAAATTTTGGTGCCTGTCTCTTTCGTTTTACCGAGTACCGGCAAGAGTCCGTTCTGCAGTTCCATCACCGGAATACCGCGCTCATACTTATCTTCATAAATATGACCATCCGTTTTGACCTGTACATGCAGCCATTCGGAAAGCGCATTGACAACGGAGGAACCTACGCCATGGAGACCTCCGCTTGTTTTATATGCTTCATTATCAAATTTACCACCGGCATGCAGGGTCGTAAAAACAAGCCGTTCCGCACTGATACCTTTTTCATGCATACCTACCGGAATACCGCGCCCGTCATCTTCTATCGTGGCGGAGCCGTCAGCTTCTAACGTAACATGTATCGTATTGCAGTATCCGGCAAGATGCTCGTCCACCGCATTATCCACAATTTCGTATATTAAATGGTTCAGACCCTTTGTAGAAACGCTTCCGATATACATACCGGGTCTTACCCGAACTGCTTCTAACCCCTCTAATACAGTAATACTGGAGGCGTCATATTTATTTTCATTTGCCATATCTTTTGCCATTTAGAAATACCTCACTCATAAACATTCGTGAATAGTTTAACATAAATTTACAAAAATGAAAAGAATTGTCATTCGGAAACTTC
>CAZKOR010000200.1:1607-4329 GCA_964554405.1 uncultured Bacteroides sp.
TGAATAGTTTAACATAAATTTACAAAAATGAAAAGAATTGTCATTCGGAAACTTCGTATAAATATTCTCTCCCACGCTTACCCTTACGTTCCACAAGCTTCATATAATAGAGAATATGGAGCGTTATCTGCGCCAAATCCCGATGAATATGGGCTGCTGCTGCAAACTCTTTGGTCGTGAAGTTTTCGGCTAACTCATAAGGGATAACCTGTACAAAATCTTCAGGACGTTCAATAAAAATTTCATCGTATAAGGAAAGCGGCATTCTGTCATAGCGGCTGCTTTTTTTCCCTCTTCTTTTTGTTTTTTCTTTAGACCGCAGACGGTATTCATCCATATCAATGAGCGGAAAGGCAAACGAAAGATTCGGATGCGTCAAATGCTCTTTTATTTTATAAAGTTCCGGAAAGGCGCTGTAAATACTGCCTGTCACCGGAGATTTCCGTTTTCCGGAAAGTTCCCCGCTTTCTTCCTCCATATAAATAAGCCATCTATAATGCGGTATCGGAAAAACGACCGTAACAGGGTAAAGAGGAAGGAAAGCGCTTAATTTGCTTCGCAGACGGTTAAAATTGCCGTTCTGGATCTCAATGATACGGCTGCCTGTATAGATATCCGCAATATAGCCCTCTATCGGCACTTCATGATAGTCCATATCCGGCTCGTAATACAGTTTCATCACCGCATGTACGGTCTTTTCCTGTAAAGTGCCGAATCCATGCGGGTCATGCTGATTAAGCAGTACTTTAAGCTTTGCCTGTTCAAATGCTTCTTTATCCATTTTGTCGTCCTCTTGCACATTTTTTCAGTTTAGAATTTACTTTATCAGTATTTTACTATATAATAAATTGAAAACACAATTTTTTCAATTAGGAAAAACAGGGAAAACTTTATCGATTATGAAAGAAAAATACGACAATATAAGGCAGTTTTTCGTTTCTGCGATACAGACTGAAAAATTTAAATATAAACTGATTATTTATGCAATTACAATGGTGCATATCACACTTGTCTGCATTTTTACAGCTCTGCGTGTTTGGCCGCTTGTTATATTTAACATCGGCAGTGTCATTACCTATTTCCGCTGCGTTTATATTATCAAATACGGATACGAAAAAGAACTTATCAAAATCTTCTACATCACTTATCTGGAGATTATTCTACACTCTTTCGTTGCGGCTATTTTTGTCGGCTGGCAGTTCGGATTTGCGCAGTATATCATTGGGTTAATTCCGTTTGGCTATTATATGTGCGTTACTTTTATTGAGGACAGAAAAAAATATGCTATTCCTACGATACTGGGTTTTATCGCACTTTTTTCTTTCATTTTCTGCCGTATCATATACCTTTTTATCGGTTCTGTCTATCAGTTGAATGTATCTGTGGGCGTGGAACTTGCTATTTATATCTACAATACGCTTTGTAATTTCGGCTTTTTATTCTTAGTAACGCTTGTTTTTATTATGGATATGCAGGCAGCTGCAAATATCCTGCGTACTCAGAATGTTGCATTGGACAATATGGCAAGTATCGACCCGCTTACCGGACTGCATAACCGCCGTAGTATGCAGGATTTCTTTAATGAAGCGATTGAAAAAGAAGAAGATTTTTCCCTGATTATGTGCGATATTGATAATTTTAAGAAAGTCAATGATACTTACGGACATGATTTCGGGGATGTCGTTTTAAAAGAAATTTCGCATATTATCGGTCAGCAGGTAAATGAAAACGGTCATGTATGCCGTTGGGGCGGAGAGGAAATTTTGATTTTGTGTAATGTCAAATTAAATAAGACGTGCGAAATTGCAGAAAATATCCGCAGTCAGGTAGAAAATCATGTTTTCAGCTTGCATGAGACATCTATTCACTGCTCTCTTACGCTTGGCATCGCTACGCACAGACCCGGCAATACTGTCGAAGATACGATCACACATGCCGACAGGCGTTTATATTACGGAAAACATAACGGTAAAAACAGGGTCGTTTCGCCATTTGATGCGCCCTAAAAAATCGAGTGCACTGGCACTCGATTTTCTAAAGTTTTCTTGTATTTCTGTCCCCGTGCAGAATCCTTTCCCTATCCGAAGCGTTCGGCTCTACCATTCTCCCGGTTCTGTCATAATGTGTCAAAAGCGTAGAATTTCTTGCCGCTTCTCTCTTTCCGTTATCCGTTAATAAACTGATAACCTGATTCAAATCCCCGCTACGTAAATATGGCTGGATTTCGCGGTCCAAGAACGCTTCCTGCATACGGTAGTCACTCTCGGATTCATATTGCGTTTCAGACTGTGAAAGTGGCATGGAGCTCTGTTCTATCGCTTCTGACTGAGAATTTTCTTCCTGTCCGGCCACGTCCGTATCGAAAACTTCCGGCTGTGGATCATTCCATATTTTATAGAAAAAGTCTTTTACCGCCGCAACCGCTGTGTTAAAAAGTTCTTTAATCGATGTCAGAAGTTCCTGCGGCGAAGTTGTAAACAACGATTTTTCCGGTGTATTTACCTGTGCCTTTTTTGCGGCCGCAGCGCCCATGCGAGCATTGTTTGAGATATCCACACGAACGCCTTGATGTACCTCCGGCTGTTTGGACTCCTGTCCTTCCTCAGTTTTGTCCTTTTTCTTCTCCTTTTCCGCCTGCATGCCATCCTGCTTATAATCCAGACTGAATTTCTCATCTGCATCGGAAACATTGAGATTTTTTATTTTGGTATATTCATAATAT
>CAZKOR010000200.1:4429-7050 GCA_964554405.1 uncultured Bacteroides sp.
TAGTATACCGCATTTTTCATCGAATGAACAGTAATTTATAAGCTTTTGCAATAATAACAATAATAAATAATTAACGCCTTTTTGACAATCAGCAGAAATACACCGCATAATAAAAGTGTGCCGAAGACAATCTGATTGAAATAGCCGGCAATAATGGCGGCACCGATAATAAGAACACCGCATGTATACAGAACCGTTCCTCCGGATTTTGCCCAGATAGCGGCATTTCTTTCATCATGCTCTTTAATATAGTAGCTTCTGACAGCTTCTTCATCCGTTAATATTTTTCGGTATTTCATTACCATAATAGCCGCACTGATAAAAACTGCTATCGCAGCGCCGGCTTGAAAACCTCTGAAAAAACCAAGAAATGCATCACTTGCATCATGCGGTTTGAAGATATTCAAGATATTGAGCGCCGCTAAACATGTAAACATAATGCATATTTTCCTCCAATACCGTATTTTCTTTTCTACTTCCAGTTTCATTTTATCCATATTCATACCATACCGTTCCTTTCTTTCAACCTGTGAATTTTTCAAATATCTTCTATTTCCGAAAAATCAAACACTTCTTCTATCGGCAGTTCAAAGTAATGTGCAATTTTATAAGCCAATATCAAAGATGCTGTATATTTTTCCACTTCAATGGAAGTGATAGTCTGCCTTGTTGTGCCTACGGCATTGGCAAGTTCTTCCTGCGACATTTTCCGTTCTTTTCTTAACTCTTTTATCTTCGTTTTCATAACTCCTCTCTTTCTGCATTTTTTGCTAAGCTCGCTTTGCAATTTTAGTATAGTTTACTTTGCAAAAATTGTCAAGTGGACTTTACAAAAAAAGGCTGTATCATTTTGATACAACCTCTAACTCTACCAGATTCTCAAGCTTGATTTCTTCCAACACACCGCTGTCTTTAAAGACATACAGTTCAATTTCACGGTAATAATCATATCGGTACTTCATTTCATAGTAATTGGATCCGTCATAATCCGAAGCAGGATCCCCATATGCCTCTTTAATATCGTCCGTATCGGAAACACCCAACTGTATACCTCCCGGAAGAAGAATCTCCCAGTCACAGTCATCAAAATCATATTTGCCTATTCGGATACCCGCCACCATACTGTCTGAAAACGATACCGTATTTACCGACAGATTTCCAAATAACGTATCAACGGAAAAACCGTCCTTTTTCCAACGCTGTGAGCCTGTATATTGGTTACTGGACAATGTTTCGGTATTATCGCCGTCATATTCCCAGCCTAACGCTTCAAAATCAGAATACGACATCGGGAACTGATAAACCGTTCCGTCAATGGAAATCTGAAAATCATATAAGTCATCGGAAAGAGTTGCAAGCGTACTTGAAGCAGAGGTTTTTGTCTCTTTCTCCTCTGCTTCTTCGTCTTTTGTCTCTACGGTATCATCCTGCATACTTTGTTTGGAAACGTCATCTACTGCTTTATTTTCTTTCGAATCACTATCCTGCGATAAAACATCTTCTTCCGATGCTGCACCGGAAGAAGATGCTGTTTCCTGTACCTCTTCTCCCATAGTTTTTTCACTATTACCACAAGCAGTCATAAAGACCATACAGCTAATAGCAAAAACGAGCATCAAAGCACTTTTTTTCATCAATATATACCTATCCCCTCACCGATCTTAATCTGTACCGAATAAGTCACGATACCATTTCAGAGAATTTGTATAAGCGTCATAGACTTGGTTGATATCTATCCGTTTTAACAACATTTGTCTGGAAACTTCCTGCCAGTCTGCATTTTCATACTGGATGATAAAATCCAAAACAGGCGCTAATTCACCTTTATCTTCAATCAAGGCATTTTCAATCAGCTTTGATACATGAACCATCTTAAGAGCATCTTTCATTGGTTTATTCAAAATCAAATCCAGTATGGAAAACAATCCCATCAGGAATAATTCGGAAGAATGAACCGACATTTCAAAAACAGGTGCCAGATTTTCTGCAAATTTAGCACGCAACAGAGAAAGTCTTGTAATTTCATTCGGTTTATCAGCACATAATTCATTAGTAACGGCAGTGTTAATCCATTTCTTTAATTCTTTCTGCCCAAGCATAGCCGCTGCGTGACGAATAGACGTAATTTCTGAATTAACGGTCATTTTGTTTACCATTTTCAACAAAGAAATTACAAGCGCCGTATCATGACCAATAACATCAGCTGCTTTTGTCAAATCAAAATCGCTGTCATTTACAAGGTTTAAAAGTGAAATGTAATTGACTTTCAATGGAGCGACTTCTTCTTCGCCCTGTGTAATCGGTACACGGAAAAATCCGCCCTCATATAAATCAAATCCGATTCTCTTTAATGAGTCAAAATCCTCCTGCGAATCCACCTGCCCCGCACAGATTTTAATATGCGGATAAACCTTAGATAAATGCTTATATGCTTTCTCCATATCATTTTTGGCAGGGGAAAGCAAAATATAATCCGTTAGAAGAAGTAATTCATGATATGCTTCAAAATCGTCATCGGAAAGTTTTCTGATGGCAATTTTATATCTCATTTTTTTCAGTTCTTTGGCCCTCCGCATCGCATACTTTGCGGCATTCCTCCATCCTCTGATTCAACCTTTCGG
>CAZKOR010000201.1:0-6978 GCA_964554405.1 uncultured Bacteroides sp.
GCGATACAGTTTCCGTCGTTTACCTGAGAGAACAGATAAGCGTCAAGAGGTGATTCAATATGTCCGCATAATACCTGCGGGAATGAGTTGCATGCAAGCATAGCGCCCTCGCCGGTTCCGCATCCTGTGATAACATAATCAGCCGCTTTGGAATTTAATAAAACAGCAGCAAGAATACCGTTTTGCACATAAGTAAGCTGATGTTCATCTTCAGCAGAGTACATACCGTAATTGAATACCTCGTGTCCCATCGGTTCTACGACTGCTTTTAAAGTATTATAAATCATTTCATTTTTAGCAGCCTGGCTATTTTCATTAATTAATGCAATTTTCATGTTAAATAACACTCCTTATTTTATTTTATAACTAGAGTAAATCCTGCATAGCGCAGTTATCCATATCATCAAAGTCCTGATTCTCTCCGACCATGCCCCAGATAAAAGTATAAGCCTGTGTGCCGCAGCCACAGTGAATAGACCAGCTCGGGGAAATGACAGCCTGCTCATTTCTCATAACGATGTGGCGGGTTTCCGTAGGTTCTCCCATATAGTGCATAAGAATTGCGTCTTCCGGCATATCGAAATACAGATATACTTCCATACGTCTGTCATGTGTATGGCATGGCATAGAATTCCATACACTGCCCGGCTCGAGTTTCGTCATACCCATTTCCAACTGGCAGCTTTCTACCTGACCCGGCAGAATATATTTGCAGATAGTTCTGTGATTGGAAGATTCCGCAGAACCTAATTCTACTTTATTGGAATCTTTTACAATAACAACGCCCTCAGCGGGTTCGCCTTCCGGCTTGATTAAAACGGTAGGACAAGTTCTGTGTGCCGGTGCGCTGTTTAAGTAAAACTTAGCGGGAGCGGACGGATTTACGCTCTCAAAGATAATTTCTTTAGAACCCATTCCGATATACATACCCTCTTTGTGTCCTACTTCATATACTTTGCCGTCAATAGTGATTTTACCGGGATTACCGATGTTGATAACGCCCAGTTCACGTCTTTCGCAGAAATACTGTGCGCGCAGCTCGTCTCCTGCGGTAAGCTGTAACGGTTTTACCGGTACGGCGGAACCTGTGATAATACGGTCAATATGGCTGTATACCAGTTTAATCTCGTCCGGTTTAAACAAATCGTCAATTAAAAATTCTTCTCTCAGACGTTCTGTTGTGTAATACTTTACATCTTTTGATGATGCTGCTGTTCTTAATTCCATAGTTCTTAATCGTCCTTTCTTTTTTTAATTTTGAGGTTTCAGGTTAAAACCAAAATATTTCACTGCATTGTTATAGCAGATTCCTTTTACAATTTCGCCAAGTATTTCATCATCATCCGGATATTCTCCGTTTTCTACCCATGTACCGAACAGATTGCAGAGGATTCTGCGGAAGTAATCATGTCTCGTATAGGAGAGGAAGCTTCTGGAGTCTGTCAGCATTCCGACAAATCCTGAGAGATTTCCAAGGTTTGCAAGGGAAATCATCTGATCCTGCATACCTGTCTTATGATCATTGAACCACCATGCGGAACCTTGCTGGATTTTTGCTACAGCGGTGGAATCCTGGAAACATCCGAGAATGGTTCCGATTGCCTGATTGTCATTAGGATTCAGGCTGTAAATGATTGTTTTGGGAAGCTCATCTGTCTTAATCAACGCGTTCAGGTAATCCGCCATTTCAGAAGAAGGAGCATAATTGTTGATGCAGTCATATCCCGTATCAGGCCCCAGCTTATCGAACATTAACGTATTGTTGTCACGTTTACAGCCATAGTGAAGCTGCATTACCCAGTTGCGTTTTGCATATTCTCTGCCGACAAAAAGCATGAAAGCGGTTTTGAACTTCAACTCTTCTTCGCGTGTCACATCATTTCCGGAAAGGCGTTTTGCAAAGATTGTCTCGATTTCCGCATCAGAAGCAGGAGCATACATAACATACTCTAAAGCATGGTCAGAAACGGAACAGCCCATGGAAGCAAAGAAATCCATACGGACCGACAGCGCTTTCTGCAAATCAGCAAATGTATTGATGGCAACACCTGATACGTTAGACAATGTTGTTAAATAATCTTTGAAAGTAGGTTTTTCAATGTTCATAGCCTTATCAGGACGCCATGCAGGAAGAACCTGTACGTCAAAAGAAGCGTCTTCGGCAAGTTTTTTGTGCCATTCCAGTGAATCTACCGGATCATCTGTCGTACAGATTAAAGTAACATTGGACTGTTTAATCAGGTTACGGACGGACATAGAAGGTTCGGCAAGCTTTTTATTGCAAATCTCCCATACTTCTTCGGCTGTGTTCTTATTTAATACGCCGTGATAATCAAAATATTTCTGCAATTCCAGATGTGACCAGTGGAAAAGCGGATTTCCGATTGCTTTTCCAAGGCATTCAGCCCATTTTAAAAATTTCTCCTTGTCTGAAGCATCTCCTGTTATGTAATGCTCGTCTACACCGCAGGAACGCATAAAGCGCCATTTATAATGGTCGCCGCCAAGCCATACCTGGGTAATGTTCTCGAACTTGCGGTCCTCACAAATTTCCTGAGGATTGATATGACAATGGTAGTCCAGAACAGGAGTGTCTGCTGCGTAGTTAAAATATAATTTCTGCGCAGTGTCATTGGAAAGTAAAAAGTTTTTGTCCATAAATGGTTTCATAAGTGTACCCCTTTCTTTATTATAAAATAATAGAAGTTATTTATTGACTTTTGTTTTAGAAGCGTGTGCTGTTGCGCTTAATCAGCTTGCCGGAAAAAATAACTTTGTTCGGTACTTCCTCGCCTGCAATTACATGGAGAAGCGTCTGTACAAGCTGATGCGTCTGCATTTCCAGACAGTTATCTACGGAAGTCAGTTCCGGAGTGCAGCAGGTTGTCAATATGGAATTGTTATATCCGATAACAGAGATGTCATCAGGTATCGAGAGTCCTTTTCGCTGTGCATATTTCATGGCGCCAATCGCAAGGGAATCATCTGCAGCGATAACACCGCGGAACGGAATTCTTCTTTCGGCAATCTGTCCTACAAATTTGGCAATATCCTCTATGGAGTCTGGCTTCCCTTTGTAATAACAAATGTTATTTGTATAGTCTCGGGGAATTTTCTCGTTCCATGCATCCTGAAAGCCTTTCAGTTTTTTAATACCGCTGTAGGACTCATGATTATACAAATATAAAATATCTGAAATGCCGGAATCTATCATGGAAGAGGCTGCCTCGTACATTGCATTATAGTCATCACAGAGTATGCTGTATACATTGGGATGGTTATAAGAAGCATTGAGAAGCATAATGGGAACCTGAGCGGCCGCTTCGGCAATATATTCATTTTCTGTCTGGCTGGGAGCAATAAAATTAGAGCCGACCAGAATAATGCTGTCCACTTTTTTGGAAAGGATTAAATTCAGGTAATTTCTCTTAACACCGAGATTATATCCGGTACAGCATAAAAGCGCCTCATATCCGTTTGCCTGAAGTTCCTGCTCTAAAAGATAAATAGCTTTGGCCGCAAATAAATCGGAAGAATCGGCACATAAAATGCCGACTGTCTGTAAGGAGCGCAGACCCATGCCACGAGCGAATGCATTCGGGATATAGTCATATTTTTCAATGACAGCCATCACTTTCTTTTGTGTAGATGGACTGACGTTGCCGCTGCCGTTCAAAACACGGGAAACCGTTGCGGTTGATACACCGGCTTTTTGTGAAATGTCATAAATCGTCAGAGCCATTTTATAACCATGCCTTTCTCTAAAAGTTACGGAATGTAACCGTTTACATTCCGACTCAAATTACTGTAATTTATTATATATGATACGAAAATAGAAAGCAATATAAAATCTGTTAAATTCACTTGCAAAATTGTAAAAAAATATTATAATTATTTCAAATTATATATTGACTAATTGGGAAAAATGTGAAAAAATAATAACATGAAACTGCTTACATTATAAAAAATGTACGAAAGCCGTGACAAATGGGGCAGACGTGGAAGAATGGTGTAGAGAAAGGAGATTTTGCAGCTAATGGAACTTTTGAGCAAACAGAAAACAGGAAAAGTAGAAAGACCGGTAAAGGTTCTACAGTTCGGGGAAGGTAACTTCTTGCGCGCATTTGTTGATTATATGATTGATATCGCAAATGAGAGAGGTGATTTTAACGGAGATATCGTTTTGGTGAAACCGATTGAATTTGGAACACTGGAGCGTTTTCATGATCAGGAATGTCAGTATACAGTACAGCTTAGAGGTATCTCGGATGGTGAAGCGAGAAAAATCAACCGTGTAGTAACAAGTGTTACTGATGTAGTGGATGCCTATGGAGAATATGAAAAATACGCTGATTTTGCAAAATTAGATACACTGCGCTTCATCGTTTCCAACACAACGGAAGCAGGTATTGTTTATGATGAGACGGACAAATTTGAAATGAATCCGCCGAAAACATATCCCGGTAAATTAACAAAATTTTTATATGAAAGATACCAGCATTTCAACGGCGCACAGGACAAGGGGCTGGTAATGCTTCCGGTGGAATTGATTGACGATAACGGAATCCACCTGAAAGAATGTGTATTGAAATTTGCCAAGTTGTGGAATCTTGGAGATGCTTTTACAGCATGGGTAAACGATGCCTGCGTATTTACTTCTACACTGGTTGACAGAATTGTTACCGGATATCCGAGAGATGAGGCTGAAGAACTTTGTCAGGAATTTGGATATCAGGATAATCTGATTGTAACAGGCGAACCGTTTGCACTCTGGGTTATTGAAAGCTCCAAGGATATCAGTGATGAATTCCCGCTGCCGAAAGCAGGACTTCCTGTTATCTTTACAGATAATCAGAAACCGTATAAGCAGAGAAAAGTTCGTATCTTAAATGGCGCACATACCTCTTTTGTACTTGCTTCTTATCTGTGCGGAAATGATATCGTACTGGAATCCATGAATGATGAGCTCATTCTAAACTTTATTAAAGCAACTATTTTTGATGAAGTCATTCCTACGTTAACACTTCCGAAGCAAGAACTGGATGAGTTTGCAGAGGCTGTACTGACAAGATTCAATAATCCGTATGTAAAACATGCGCATTTATCTATTTCTTTAAACTCCGTTTCCAAGTGGAGAGCAAGATGTATGCCGAGTTTCCTCGGATACATTGAAAAAGAAAAGAAAATACCGACACACTTGACATTCTCACTTGCAGCGCTGATGGCGTTCTATACCGGAACGGAAATCAGAGATAAAGCGTTGATCGGACATCGTGACGGTCAGGAATATAATATTATGGATGATGCGGCAGTGCTTGAGTTCTTCGCAGCAAACAGCAGTAAAGAACCGGCAGAATTTGCACATGCGGTACTTTCCAATACGGATTTCTGGGGACAGGATTTGAGTGCACTTGCGGGGGTAGAAGATGCAATCGTTTCCTATTTAACAGATATTCGTGCTATGGGAATGCGTAAGACGATGGAAAAAGTCTTCGGGTAAGAATGTGGGGGTAACATGAAAGATTATATTAAAATTCATGAAAATGATAATGTAATTGTTGCAATTAAGGAAATTGCAGCGGGCGACACGGTAAATGTTGGGGACGTACAGGTAACGGCAAAGGATACCATTCCGGCAGGCCATAAAATGGCGCTCTGTGATATTGCACAGGATGGGGATATTACCAAGTACGGATGCCGTATCGGAAATGCCAAGGAGAATATCCTGGCAGGACAGTGGATACATACACACAATGTAAAGACGGCGCTGGGCGATTTGTTGGAATATACTTATGAGCCGGTGGAAATACAGGAAAAGTCTACACCGGACGAGACATTCATGGGATTTAACCGCCCGGACGGCAAAGTCGGTGTACGTAATGAAGTATGGATTATTCCGACTGTGGGATGCGTCAATAATATTGCTACGGCGCTTGCTAAATCTGCAAATGAACGACTGAAAGGTACGGTCGAAGAGGTTATTGCATTCCCGCATCCGTATGGCTGTTCGCAAATGGGGGACGATCAGGAGCATACAAGAGCAATTCTGGCAGATTTAATAAATCATCCGAATGCAGGCGGCGTACTGGTACTTGGTCTTGGGTGTGAAAACAGCAACATAGACGTATTGAAGCCGTATATCGGTGATGTCAATCCTGACAGGGTGAAGTTCCTTGTCTGTCAGGAGACGGAAGATGAAATGGAGACCGGCGGGAAAATGCTGGATGAACTGATTTCTTATGCATCTTCATTCAAACGTGAACCAATAAGCGTTTCCAAACTTATCATTGGTATGAAATGCGGCGGAAGTGATGGATTTTCCGGTATTACGGCAAATCCGCTCGTCGGAAAGTTTTCCGACTTGCTGATAAGCAAAAAAGGAACAACGATTCTGACGGAAGTGCCGGAGATGTTCGGTGCCGAAACGTTGTTGATGAACAGATGCGAGAACCGCGAACTGTTTGAGGAAACTGTAAAGTTAATAAATGATTTCAAACAGTATTTCAAGGATAACAACCAGACAATTTATGAGAATCCGTCGCCGGGCAATAAGAAAGGCGGTATTTCCACACTCGAGGATAAATCCCTTGGATGTACACAGAAGTCCGGAAGTGCGCCGGTTAAGGGCGTATTGGCATACGGACAGCGTGTGGAGAGAGCGGGTCTTAACCTGCTCAGTGCACCGGGGAATGATTTGGTAGCTTCAACCGCACTTGCGGCAAGCGGCGCGCACATTGTTTTATTTACGACAGGACGCGGAACACCGTTTGCTTCACCGGTTCCGACCGTTAAGATTTCCAGTAACAGTGCGCTGGCAGGGAAGAAGAAAAACTGGATAGACTTCAATGCCGGTGTATTGGTAGAAGATAAAGATATTGACGAAACGGCAAAAGAGTTGTTTGACTATGTAGTAGCAGTAGCATCCGGAAAGAAAGTATGCAGTGAGGAAGCAGGATTCCACGACATGGCAATCTTTAA
>CAZKOR010000202.1:0-6966 GCA_964554405.1 uncultured Bacteroides sp.
GTCTTTCCGGCTGTTTTTTGGTTATGTTATGTATCAAATCCGGCATCTTGTGTCATGCTTGCTTGTAAGTCGGTATAAAGTATGATATGTTCTGAAAAGAAAGGAGGCGGCGGTTTGAAGATAGAAATCAATGTGGATGAAAATATAGCAGATACGCATATTAGTATTTCCTGCAAAGAACTGACGCCGGAGATAGAGAGAATACTCGCCATGCTTCGCATTCTGAAAAAACAGCTGACTGTGACAAAGGATAATGAAATTTATTTTCTGGATGTTTCCAAAGTTGTATACATTGAGGCTGTAGACAGAAAGACGTTTGTTTATACGAAAGAGAGTGTCTATGAATCCGATTTTAAGTTGTATGAGTTGGAACAGCAGTTGGAAAACTGCGGGTTTTTTCGTGTGAGCAAATCTTGTTTATTGCAGTTGAAATATATGCAGTCGATGAAAGCTGATTTAAATAGAAGAATCAAGGTGACGTTGGAAAACGGAGAACAGATTATGGTTTCCAGACAATATGCGGAGGAATTGAAAATCAGACTGGGATTAAAGAGTGGGCATAGTCTGCACGGTGGGAAAGGAGAGGCGTTATAAATTGGAAGAAAGAAAAACGATTTTTGATTATATAGGACAGGTTTTTATGATTTTCGGTATAACGATATGCATTTTAAATGTATTTTGTATACTGTTCGGGGAGGATGCGAAAGAGTATTCCGCGATGTTCTCATTTGGAAAAGAAGGGCTGGCAGTTTCCACTATGCTGCAGTTTTTATTAGTCTCCGCCTGCACGGTTGCAAACAGATTCTTATTTTTTACAGAGACATTTATTAAAAATATGACAGTACCTGTCAGAACGGTCTGCATGGTAACAGTGGAAGTTGCGGTTATGGCAGTTTTTATTGTTGCTTTTGGATGGTTTCCGGCGGATATGTGGCTGCCTTGGGTGATGTTTATTCTCTGTTTTGGAATTTGTTTTATGGTAAGTCTTGCGGTTACTGTCATTAAGACGAGAATTGAGAATCGGAAAATGGAAGAGGCATTGAAGCGTTTAAAGAGGGAAGAACAGAGTGAAAATCAGAAATCTGCAGAATGAGAAAGGATGGTAATGAAAATGGCTGCAATGGTGGAATTGAGCGGTATTGTACAAAAATTCGGGAGTCATGAGGTATTAAAGGATATTTCGCTGACAATTGAAAAAGGAGAGATTTTCGGGTTGTTAGGACCGTCGGGTGCGGGTAAAACGACATTGATTAAAATTGTTACAGGACAGTTAAAACCGACAGCGGGAAGCGCTGTAACGGACGGTAAAAATGCGGCCGGACTACGCGGCAGCGAGTATCGCAGAATAGGGATGATGATGGATGCTCTGGGATTATACGGACGTTTATCCTGTTATGACAATTTGAAGTTATTTACGAAAATCTATGGCATTTCGGAGGACAGGATTTATGAAGTATTGGAGAAAGTCGGCTTATCGGAAGCGAAAAAGCGTCCGGTGGAAAAATTGTCAAAAGGAATGCGCGGAAGGCTTTCTTTTGCAAGAGCGGTGCTGAATGAGCCTGCTATTTTATTTCTGGATGAGCCGACAAGCGGACTCGACCCTGCGACAACAAATCGTATCTATGAGATGATTTTGGAGGAACAGGCTAAGGGAACGACTATATTTTTGACGACCCACAATATGGCAGAGGCAGAGAAATTATGTCAGCATGTGGCGTTATTACATGAGGGGAAAATCGTGGAATACGGGGAACCGAAGGAAATATGCCGGAAATATAATCATCAGAACAAGCTGAAAATCCGTCTCTATGACGGCAGGTGTCTGGAAATGGGAAATGAGCGCTCAGCGGCAGAGACAGTCAGGGAATATCTGGAACAGGGCATGATAGAAACCATTCATTCCACGGAACCGAATCTGGAAACTGTTTTTATGGAGCTGACAGGCAGAAGTTTAGTATAGTTTAAGAGGAAAAGAAAGGCAGGATTTTAGTTATGAGAAATATAGAGGCAGTATTTTGGAAACAGATAAAAGATACTTTTAAGAACAAGACGATTTTGATTCAGTTTGTGATGTTTCCGCTTATGGTATGTATCATGGAAAATGCGGTAGTGATGGAAGATATGCCGGAACACTTTTTTGTAAAATTATTTGCTTCTATGTATATCGGAATGGCTCCGCTTATCGTCATGGCAGCTATCATTTCGGAAGAGAAAGAAAGCGGGACGTTGAAAGTCCTGTTAATGTCAGATGTGAAACCGTCGGAATATCTGTTTGGCACGGGAAGTTATATCTGGCTGATATGTATGGCGGGTTCCTGCGTTTTTGCCATAGTAGGAAAGTATCAAGGGAAAGCACTGGCAGCTTTTCTTCTGATTATGGCAACGGGCATCATAGCCTCATTATTGATAGGAGCGGCGGTTGGCACATGGAGCAGAACACAGATGATGGCAACTTCCATAGGAGTACCTGTTATGATGATATTTGCTTTCCTGCCCATGCTGTCCATGTTTAATGAAACGATTAAAAAAGTTGCAAAAATTACCTATTCGGAGCAAATCAGCATCTTACTGAACCGATTGGGAGATGAGATGACAGCGTTGGTGCAGGCGGAAAATGTGCTGATGATTCTGCTCAATATGGGCATTGCGCTTATCTGTTTTCTGTTCGCTTATCGGAAATGCGGTCTTTCATAAGCTTGTAAAGCCAGAGATAGACCCAAAGCAGGATTGGCAGACCGATTGTGGCAAATAAACAGGCGGCAAACCAGTGATTCGCGCCCGGAAAATCCAGACAGGCGACAATGAGGGTTAACAGATACATACCAACCAGAATTATCACACAAAGAAGAGCGGCAATTCGTTTTGGCGTTCTTTTTTTCTTTTCTTCCATAATGTACTCCTTTTCATCGGCGGTTCTAATCAGGCTGCTGCCCATCGTGAGCCTGCCATTGACAATCTAATAATTGCATGTGGGAAAAGACTGCTTTGAACGAAGAATCTTCCGGTGAGCAGGCATAGATACCAAAACTGATTTTTCCTTTTCCATTATGCATATGACAGATACGCATTTGATTGAATGTTATGCCGTCGGATGAACACTCGATACAGTAATCGTCCTCTCTCCGGCTGAAACGATACCACATTGATTTCACTGAAGCATCGATAACTGTAGTTGCCCAGTCAGAATATCCATTATTAGTCACTACGCTTCCTAAATGCTGGTATTTATCATTTTCATATTCAATAGAGCCTTTTAACCAGTTCTCGCTGTCTAAATACATCACAATACCGCATTGGTCAAATCGGTGATGGCTCTCTTCAAAATCTGTTTTAACAATAAAGCTAAAATATTTTTCTTCTGTTTCCATCTGGAAAACAGGTGCGTTATCGTTTTGAAAATGATAATAGGTTCTCTGCCATAAATCCGTATGGGGCTTTGTAACAACCTCAATCGTGTCATGATTTATTTTGCAGCTTTCCGGATCTCTTGTCCATTTGAATTTTGTTAAGTCCATTTTCCGGCTCCGTCCTTTCACGTTCTTTTTTCAAAGTATAGCAAAAAAGAATTCTTCTTTCAATCATAAGCTGATTGTGTTATGGTATAAAAAGTAGAGTTTATACACCGCGAAAGGAGCGCTCCTGATAAAATGAAAGAAATGAAATTAAATCAAAACTGGCAGATGAAAATTCTTGGCGATAATGTATACCACATCACAAATGAATGGATAGATGTGGAAATTCCGGGCTCTGTTTACGGTAATCTGTTGCAAAAAGGACTGATGCCGGACCCATACGACAGGATGAATGAACTGGATGCGCTGAAATTAATGGAACAGGATTTCTCTTTTAGGACAACATTCGTATTGACAAAAGAGCAGCTTCAGGCGGATTGTCTTTTGCTGCGTTTTGAGGGGATTGACACACTGTCTGATATTTATTTAAATGACACACATCTCGGGCACTGTGATAATATGCACCGTATTTGGGAATATGACATACTGGAGGAAGCGAAAGAGGGAGAAAATCAACTAAGAGTAGAGATATATTCCCCTACGGAGTATATTGCGGGAGAGAATGAAAAGATTTATACCGGAGGCTCTTTAGAGAGCATGGAGGGATTCCCGCATCTTAGAAAGGCACACTGTATGTTTGGATGGGATTGGGGACCGAGACTTCCTGATGCCGGTATTTTCAGAGATGTTTCTATTTTGGAGTGTCAGAAGGCTCGTTTTGAACAGGTTTACATAACACAGGGGTGGGAAGAAAACGAAGAGACAGTAACGGTTGTACTTGATGTTACAATAGAGCATTTTTCAGATGATGCACTAAAGGAAGGGGAACTCGTAATAAAGACGGCATTGTATGACCCTGAGGGAGTGCAGATTGTGGCAAAATCCTCAGCCTGCGGCCGGGAAGTATCCGATGAAGAACAGGACTGGGACAGGTTGAAGGTGGAGAATCCTCAGAGATGGTGGCCTAATGGTTACGGCGGGCAGCCTTTGTATACGGTAGAGGTCATTTTAGAGGATAAAACGGGAGCGGTCTTAGATTCTTATACGCGGAGAATCGGACTGCGGACCATGACGGTGAATACGGAGAAAGATGAGTGGGGAGAATGTTTTGCGCATGAAGTAAACGGTGTAAAAATTTTTGCTATGGGCGCGGATTATATTCCGGAAGATAATATTCTCTCCCGAGTGACAAAAGAGAGGACACGGAAACTTTTAGAGGATGCCGCAGAGGCACATCATAATTGTATTAGGGTATGGGGCGGTGGTTATTATCCCGATGACTGGTTTTATGATATTTGTGACGAACTTGGCTTAATCGTGTGGCAGGATTTTATGTTTGCCTGTGCGCAGTATGAACTGGATGATGAATTTGAAAGAAATATCAGCGCCGAGATTCGTGACAATGTCAGAAGGCTCCGTCATCATGCCTGCCTTGGACTATGGTGCGGCAATAACGAGATGGAGACACAGACACTGGACGGTACATGGAAACCCTCTATCAAACAGAAATATGATTATATTAAAATATACGAATATATTATTCCTAAAATTCTTAAAGAAGAGGACCCGGCAACCTTTTACTGGCCCTCGTCACCCTCGTCCGGCGGAAATTATGATAATCCGTGGGATGAAAACAGGGGAGATACACATTATTGGGATGTCTGGCATGGAAATAAGCCTTTTACGGAATATCGAAAATTTTACTTCCGCTATCTGTCGGAATTCGGGTTCCAGTCTTTTCCATGCCTGAAGACAGTCGAAACTTTTACCGAACCGGAAGACAGGAACATTTTTTCCAGAGTGATGGAGATGCACCAGAGAAACAGAGCGGCAAACGGTAAGATTCTGGATTATCTGTCGGCGACATACCTCTATCCGAAAAGTTTTGAGATGCTCCTTTATGCATCACAGCTTTTACAGGCAGACGCAATCCGCTATGGTATTGAACATTTCAGGAGACACAGGGGCAGATGTATGGGAACCGTTGTATGGCAGCTGAATGATATCTGGCCTGTGGCGTCATGGGCAAGCATCGATTATTACGGCAGATGGAAAGCCCTGCATTACATAGAGAAAAGAGTATTTGCTCCGGTGATGATTTCCTGTGAAGAAATAGGAGAGTTGAGCGAAAGACCGTATTGTATCAAACAGCCAGCGCCGATTGAGAAATCCGTAAGGCTTCATGTAGCGAATGAAACAATGGAACCGGTAACGGGAACGGTACGTTGGGAACTTCGTACGCCGGACAGCAGTATTTTATTATCCGGAGAAGAAGAAGTCAGCATACCGCCGCTTAATGGCGTATGGCTTGAAAAACTGGATTTCTCAGATTATGATGAGTTAAAAAGTTATGTAAACTGCACTTTCTCCGTAAACGGCGAGGTAGTATCCCGAAACACATGTCTCTTTACAGCGCCAAAGCATTTTGCCTTCCAAGACCCGAAACTGTCATGGAAAAAAGAGGGCAATACGTTAATCATATCGTCAGCAGTCTATGCTAAGAATGTAGAGATTCAGGGTGTGGACGGGGATGTAAAATTATCGGATAACTTCTTTGATATGAATGCGGAAGAGCGGCGGATAGAGATATTGGAGGGAGATGCGGAGCAGTTTTCGGTGAAATCGGTGTATGATATTGGGATGTGATTAAAACCCTGCCAGACGGCAGGGTTTTATTGCAGAACCTCTAACACAAGCTAAAATTCATCGTCTTCATCATCTTCGCTGTCTGGAGCAGCAGGTGCATCTTTCATCAGGGCAAGCGTTTTTTGGGCATTTTCGTATTCTTCAATGGACGTGCCAAGAGCCTCGCACGCCTGCTGGAGATCGATGCCCAGATTCTTCATGGCAGAGTCTATGTTTTTAACTAAAGTTTGTGCAATACCTGTTTCAATACCTTTTTCAATTCCGCGTTCTTCGCCGCGCTTTTCTCCCAGTTCTTCGCCGCGCGCAACTCCAAGTTCAAAGATATTCATTTCCACCGCCTCCCATTCTTCTGACTGCTTCACTTCTCCCACGATTCTGTCCAAATCCAGAATTCGTTTATCTTTTACTGTAATATTCTCATTATCCAGTGTGGTATGTTTCATGTACTGCAGCAGGCTGATTAGTTCCGGTCTGCCGTTCTTACTCGTCATATTTAGAAATATTTTACTCGTACCGTCTTCCAGTGACAATTCAGGTACTTCTTCACACCGTTCACTGAAAGTATACATAGCCAGGTCTTTTCCGAAGATATCCTCTTTCGTAATGAAAATGATTGTTGTGGAAGGCAGATGTTTATATCTGGTTTCCTTACCGGACTTTAAGATTGGCGTGTCAATCATTCCCTGATAAAACCGGGAGCGCCTGCGGATATCGTCGCCCTGTGTATCATTCTGCATTTCCATATCGAACTGCCTGTCCCGTACATCCAACGCCCATGCATCAAGGCGTATGGCTCGTTTGCCGGACT
>CAZKOR010000203.1:0-6844 GCA_964554405.1 uncultured Bacteroides sp.
TGGAGCATATGAAGAAACATGCCGAAATTATCCGTCCTAAATTCGAGGCTGTTTTGAACGTTTTAGATAAAGAAATAGGCGGCCTTGAAATCGGAGAGTGGACGAAACCGGTAGGTGGATATTTTATCTCCTTTGACGCGATGGAGGGCTGTGCGAAAGCAATTGTGGCAAAATGTAAAGAAGCAGGCGTTGTT
The DNA here is from genome assembly GCA_964554405.1 of uncultured Bacteroides sp. Taxonomy (GTDB): domain Bacteria; phylum Bacillota; class Clostridia; order Lachnospirales; family Lachnospiraceae; genus UBA3282. The sequence continues at coordinate 195 of CAZKOR010000203.1, forward strand.
ATGACAGGTGCAGGCGCTACATTCCCTTACGGAAAAGACCCGAAAGACAGCAATATCCGTATTGCACCGACATTCCCGACACCGGAAGAAATGGCAGCGGCAACGGATTTGTTCGTGCTTTGTGTAAAACTTGTCAGTGTAAATAAACTTTTAGAAGCAATGTAAATAACAACTGCTATTATAAGAAAAGGAGTAGAGCTGTAACAATGGAAAAATATGAACGCTTGGACAGAACGCTTGTATACAAAGGCGTTATCATAGACTTTTATCAAGATACGATCAAAGTGCCGAACGGCAATATTGTCAAATGGGATTTTATCGGGCATAAAGGCGCGGCAGCGGTTGTAGCGGTGAATGAGGACGGTAAACTTTTGATGGTAAGACAGTACCGAAATGCACTCGATAGGGAGACCTTGGAGATACCTGCGGGCGCTCTGGACAGCGTAGATGAGCCGACCCATGTTGCCGCTGCAAGAGAGCTGGAGGAAGAAACAGGGTATAAGGCGGGAAAACTGGAGCTGTTGATTAAGCTGCGGACAACAGTTGCTTTTTGTAATGAAAAAATAGATGTGTATTTGGCAACGGATTTGCAGCCCAGTAAGCAGAATCTCGATGATGATGAGTTTATCAATGTGGAACTGTATGACATTGACGAACTGGTACAGATGATTTATGACTGCAAAATCGAGGACAGTAAAACCGTTGCGGCGCTTATGGCGTATAAAAATAAATTCTGCCGGTAATTTGTTATATGAACCTTTTTTCCAACATATTATTAGAAAGACAAACTTACGGGTATTGGAAAGAGGGCGTACATATGGCATTCAGGCAAATGAACAAAAGCGGCTATTATCTCCTGTATTTATTTATGACAGGCTTATTTTTGGGGATATTGTTCGTGAATATGAAATATGAGATATGGATGCAGGAAGACGGTCTTTTGAATGTAGCAATGCTGAAGAAGCTGCAGGGCAGTGAATTGGACGGCGGCTATCTTCTCGGCTACATTATGAAACACCGGGTTATTACCATACTGATTATAGGTATGCTTGCATCCACCATGATTGGACTTCCGATTGTCTGCGGGTATGTTTGTTATCTTGGAATCAGTGCAGGCTGTATTCTTTCGATAGCAGTTATCCGTTACGGCGTTAGAGGTCTTTTTTTCATGGCTGCAAGTGTTTTTCCACAGGCGCTTTTGTTGATTCCGGGATATTTTCTGCTCTTTCGCTGGGGAATTGACTGCAACAGAAAATTATATGGAAAGAGTGACGGTCTGGAGGGACGGTATCTGCTCGGCAGCCAGTTTATTTTAAAGAAAGGAATCGGATTGGCAGGAATTCTGCTTATCGTTGTTCTTGGATGTATTTTGGAAAGTTATGTTAACCCAAAAGTGGTGCATTTCATTTTAAAAATTCTTTTGTCAAATTAAAAAATTTTTTTCAAGATATGGTATACATAAAATACCTCTCTGCCGATATGTTGTGCTTTCGTGAAAAAGTACCGGAAATGCCCGAAAAATCGGTAAAAAATCCATTTGCTTTTCACGGAAAATCTGCTTATAATGGTAAATGTACATTGGTTTCATTAACATAAAACCAAATAGGTAAGAGAGGCTTTCTGATTCATGGAAAAAGAAATCACAGCATTTATATCTTATTTACATAATGTAAAGAAAACTTCCAATAATACCGAAATGTCTTATAAACGGGATTTAGAGAAATTTCAACATTTTATGGAGCAAAAAGGTATACGGAATGTCGAGGATGTAACCGGAGAGGAACTTGACGCTTATATACAATATCTGGAAGACAGTCATTTTGCGGCAGCTACCGTTTCAAGAAGTATTGCTTCACTCAAGGCATTTTATCATTTCATGGCGCAGGAGAATATGGTAAAAGAGGATATATCCGGGAAGTTAAAGGCGCCTAAGATAGAGAAGAAAATGCCGGAAATTATGTCTCCGGAAGAAGTAGTGAGACTTTTGGAACAGCCAAGCGGTGATTCTCCGAAAGAAATCCGTGATAAAGCGATGTTGGAACTTCTGTATGCGACAGGAATCCGGGTAACGGAATTGATTACTTTAAAGGTTTCTGATATTAATATGCAGATGAGTTTTTTAATCTGCCGGGATGCGAATAAAGAAAGAGTGATTCCTTTTGGCGGTGCGGCAAAGACTGCATTGGATAAGTATCTGGACGGTGTCAGGGAATCTATGATAGAAGATAAGAAGTCGGATATTCTCTTTGCAAACTGCTCCGGACAGCCGATGAGCAGACAGGGATTCTGGAAACTGATAAAATATTATGCAAGAAAGGCGGATATCAAGGCGGATATTACACCGCATACGCTGCGTCATTCATTTGCCGCTCATTTGGTGGAAAATGGGGCGGATTTAAGAAGTGTTCAGGAGATGTTAGGGCATTCGGACATTTCGACAACACAAATCTATGCACATTTAAATCATAATCGTATCAGAGAAGTATATGCAAAAGCTCACCCGAGAGGATGAGCTTTTTTTGATATTATCATTCATATTCTGCAATATCATAGACCAGTTTTTTGGAATCTTCCCAGCCGAGACAAGGGTCCGTAATGGATTTGCCGTAAACGCCCTCGCCGATTTTCTGACAGCCCTCTTCCAGATAGCTTTCTATCATAACACCCTTGACTAATTTATAAATGTCAGGGCTTAACTTTCTGCTGTGCATGACTTCCTTAACAATCCGAATCTGTTGTTTATACTCTTTGTTGGAGTTGTTGTGGTTAGCGTCAATAACGCATGCCGGATTGATGAGGTCGTGTTCCCCATAAAGGTCTAACAGCCGGATTAAGTCCTCATAATGATAGTTGGGGATACTTTGTCCATGTTTATTGACAGCGCCGCGCAGTACCGTGTGTGCTAACGGGTTCCCGCTTGTTTTCACTTCATAACCACGGTAAATGAAAGAGTGGGAATGCTGTGCCGCATAGACGGAATTTAACATGATGGAAAGGGTACCGCTGGTCGGATTCTTCATGCCGCTTGCCACATCAAAGCCGCTCACGGTCAAACGGTGCTGCTGGTCCTCTACGGAACGCGCACCGATGGCAACATAGGAAAGAATATCCTCTACATACCCCCAGTTATCGGGGTAGAGCATTTCATCCGCAGCGGTTAATCCGGATTCCTCCATGGCCCGGAGGTGCATTTTACGCATGGCAATCAGTCCGGCGGTAAAATCCGGTTTTTTCTCCGGGTCCGGCTGGCTTACGATTCCTTTATAGCCCTCTCCGGTTGTTCTGGGTTTATTTGTATAAATTCTGGGAATTAAAATCAGCTTGTCCTTTACTTCTTCATTGAGTTTGGCAAGACGACTGATATATTCACAGACAGCATCTTCGTTATCTGCAGAACAGGGACCGATGATGACAAGGAATTTATTGCTTTTTCCGGTAATGACATCAGCGATTTCCTGATCGCGTTGTTTCTTGAGCCTGGCAAGCTTTTCCGGAACCGGAAATTCTTCTCTGATTTCCTTTGGTGTCGGAAGCTGGTTGACATATTGAAAAGACATTGTTCTTAAACTCCTTTATGTTGTATGTATTGCGAAAGCACATACATTATAGTATATTAATGAAAGAATCGCAAGTAAAACGTGTGTCTTAGTCAGTCCGCAGTCCGGAGGAAATCCGCAGGGCGGAAAAGGCGCAGAGAAGTGTCTGTACAATCTGGCTTGCAAGCGTGCCCCATAAATAGCCTTTGATGCCCCAGACGGGAATTGCAAAAAAGACGAACAACAGGCGGACGAGCAGGCTGATGATACTATACAGGAAGGTAAGCCCTGTTTTGCCAAGTCCGTTTAAAATGCTGTTCAGTGTGCTTGCCACGTACAAAAAGGGACAGATGAAGCTGAGCGTCAAAATAAAGCTGCCGGCAAGTCTGCTGTGAAATAAAAGATTCCCTGCCATGCGGCCGCACAATAGAAATAGGGCAGTACAGCCAAAGCCTAACCATAGGCAGTATTTTATGGATTTTATAATAACTTTTGTTATTGTATTCTGGCTGCCGCTTGCGTCTGCTTCGGAAACAATAGGAAGAAGCAGAACGGAGATGGAGTTGGTGATAGCGGACGGAAAGAGGATGAGCGGCATACTCATACCGGTCAGTACACCGTAAACACCAAGTGCATCGGCATTGTTTAGACCGTAGGCCATCAGCTTATTGGGAATGTAAATTGCCTCGATGCTTTGCAGAGCGTTGATAATGATGCGGTTTGCCGACAGTGGGACGGCAAGGCGTAACAGGTTATTACTGATATGTATGTAAGAGGCAGCAAGACCATCGTAGGAAAAAGAGCGCATTTGCAGGCGGGCAGGTTTTTCAAATACTTTGAAAGAGCGGCTTATGATGGCGATTGTAGAGACAATCATAGATGCGCTCTCACCAATGACAAGACCGACAACGGCAAAGCTGATGGTAGGCGTCATATGGTGGCGCACACAAATATGATGAATGAGATAGACCGAGCCTACCCGGACTACTTGTTCTGATAATTGCGATAAGGCAGGAATGGCGGTTTTTTTAATGCCATAAAAATAGCCGTTGATGCAGGAGTGTACCGTTGCCATCGGAATAGAAAGGGCTATGATACGGAGCAGGGGAGCGCATCTTTCTTCCAATAAAAATGTGACGGCAATCCATTCGGAATAATGGTAAATGAAAGCCATACAGCCGAAAGAAAGAGACATGGAAAGAAGAAAGCCGACCCACAATGTACGGAAGGACGTTTTATAATCATGTGTTGTTGTTTCGCTTGCCACATACTTGGAGATGGCAGTCTGCATACCTGATACTGTCAGGGAAAAAGTAAGCGCGAGCACCGGGGAGATGAGCTGATAGATGCCCATACCCTCCGCACCAAATACATTAGATAGAAAAATACGATAGAAGAAGCCGATAAAGCGGCTTAAAAGTCCGGTAACAGTTAATATAACGGTTCCAATCAACAGGGGATTTTTGCGTTGCATATCACACCAACAGAGATGTTCATTATTTCATAGTATGCGGAAAATGAAAAGGACAGAACAGCAGCAGATAGATAAAGTAAGGAAGGCAGCAGAATGAAAGGTAAAGTAGTAGTAGGAATGTCGGGCGGCGTGGATTCCTCCGTGGCGGCATATCTTTTAAAAGAGCAGGGTTATGATGTGATTGGCGTTACGATGCAGATATGGCAGGATGAAGAAGTCGAAACGCAGGCAAAAAACGGCGGCTGCTGCGGATTATCCGCTGTCGATGACGCGAGGGCAGTGGCGCAGAAACTTGAGATTCCGTATTACGTCATGAACTTTAAAAAAGAATTTAAAGAAAAAGTAATGGATTACTTTGTAGAAGAGTATTTAAGAGGGCGAACGCCCAATCCCTGTATTGCCTGCAATCGCTATGTGAAATGGGAATCTCTCTTGCAAAGGAGTCTGGAAATCGGTGCGGATTATATTGCGACAGGACATTATGCCAGAATTGAAAAGCTGCCAAACGGCAGGTATGCGATAGCGAATTCCGTGACTGCCGCAAAAGACCAGACATATGCGTTGTATAATCTGACACAGCATCAGCTTGCGCATACATTGATGCCCGTAGGGGAATACACAAAAGAAGAAATAAGAAACATTGCGCTAAGAGAGAATCTTCCGGTAGCGCATAAACCGGACAGTCAGGAAATCTGCTTTATCCCGGATAATGATTATGCGGCTTTTATTGATAAGGAAGCGCCCGACAGAGTGCCGGGGAAAGGAAAGTTTGTGTCAAAAGACGGCACGGTTTTGGGGGAGCATCAGGGAATTACCCATTATACGATAGGGCAGCGCAAAGGGTTAAATCTTGCAATGGGACATCCGGTTTTTGTGACGAAAATATGCCCGGAGAGCAATGAAGTGGTAATTGGGGAGTCAGAGGATGTTTTTGGCACAACACTGTTTTGTGATAAACTGAACTGGATGGGAATAGAGGAATTGACGGAGCCGCGGGAGGTTCTTGCGAAAATACGGTATGCTCATGCCGGAGAAAAATGTGTGATTGAAAAGGCAGGAGAAGGCTGCGTAAAGTGCAGCTTCCACCGCCCGGTTCGTGCCATTACGCCGGGACAGGCGGTTGTCTTTTACGAAGACGGACATGTACTCGGCGGCGGCACGATAGTGTCATAGATGATAGATGCGGACTGTAGGAACTGTTGCGATATCCGATTACAGTATCTTATGGAAAGAAGCGATCCTCTTTTCAAAGGTGCAGTAGTAACGGAAACCACATTCGGTTAAAACTGCCGCAGCTTTATCAAAATGAGCCGCAATCTGTTCCGGTGCGTGGGCATCGGAACCTATCGTGATGATTTCTCCGCCCAGCTCTTTATAACGGCGGATAATGGCTGTGCAGGGATGGACGTCCCGCAGACCTTTGGCGAGACCTTTGGTGTTAATCTCAAGTCCCTTGCCTTCTGCAATCAGTTTTTCTAAGATTGCATCGAAAATATCACGATACATTTCATAGGAATAACCTTCATCTTTGTTCGGACCGTAGCGGATAACGTAGTCCAGATGCCCGTAAACATCGAAATTGCTAAAAACTTTTAAGTTATCAAGAATGGATTCAAAATATATCCGGTAGCCTTTTTCCT
>CAZKOR010000204.1:0-6838 GCA_964554405.1 uncultured Bacteroides sp.
CGCTCTCTGTAGAGACACCTGCTCCGCCAAGAAAAACGATATGCTTCGATTCTTCTATCATCTCATTCAGCGCATCTATTTTCTGTTCGCCACTCAGCGCACGGAAAAATTTTGTTTTTTCCCTCTGTGATAAAAACTCCGGCAGCATCATGCTAAATCTCCATTACATTTTTATTCTACATTCCTTTATTTGTCAACTTTATAATCCGGATCAGGAACAAAAATTTCCAAAGATTTAATTTCTTTCTATCATAACAGAAAGGTATCGAATTTACTGACCTTTTTCTGCTTTAACTCACTATAGATACCTATTTACGGGAGTTCTTCTTCTCCCATTCCGCATCGTCCATCCAGTCGTTTTCACTATCCCACTCATCATCGTCTAGCCAGTCTTCTTCCGCATGGTCGTCTGCAAATTGGTCTGTCGGCGTTTTCTCTGACGGCTCCGGTTCATGCCAGTCTTCGTCTTCAATCCAGTCATCTTCTTCATTAGATTCCTGCAATGAATCCTTTTCAGGTTCTTTTCTTTCCACCTTGACTTCCTTTATCTCTTCTATCTCTATATCATCCTCTATTTCTTCATCATCGTCTTCGTCATCTTCATCCTCTTCGTCTGTTTCCTGCATTCGTTTCCGATAGAAGAAAATTCCACATCCAATGACAACTGCTATCATGCAGATGAGTACGCCTATGATAATCCATCGCGTCACAGGATTCACGGAGTCGTCAGAAATTGATACACCAGACATGGATGTATCGCTCACGATAATCACATAACTGGAAGCGTGTTCCATTTTAAACTCTGCAACTCCATTGATATCAATAATTGTATCGCAAATAAACTCGAGTGATTCTGTTTCCGGATTATAATAAAATAAATTTGCATACCGTCCGCTGTATGCCGGGTCTAAAGAAATACATAAAACCGGGCTGAAGCCAAATTCTCCTTCATGTGCTAATGTGAACTCCAGATACTTATTCCCGTTCAATATGGCTGCTATAAGTTCTGTCGGAATATTTTTCGTGCTCAATGTAATGCCCATATCAACATCTGTCACAGCATTCATATTGACCGCATCGACATCAATACTCCATTTGGTATAATTCCCCATATCCAGTATAAGGTTGAAATTTTGTTCTTTCGCCATCTGAAGTTTTTCCGGTGTCAATATCGTTGTGTCCTCCATAGCAATCGTTACGGAGGGTTTAAAAAAGACTTCCTCTTCCTGTGCCTGTATCTGACTTTCTTCAACCACTGTTGTCTGTGGAGCAATCACTGTACTGCCTTGTTGTGTTCCTGTAGCTGTAGTCATATTATTAGGCAGAGTACTTTGCGCTTGTGTTGTTGTATTCTGTGTTGTCGCACTGCTGCCTGCCGCGGAATTGTTTTGTGCACTTTCTGTCGGTGCCGTACTGCCTGGTATACTTACCAGCGGAGCGCCATTGTTTGATGTATTTGCTTCCGCACTACTATTTGATGTACTATTATTTTCCTGTCCAGTTGTTGTATCGGTATTTGGTGTCGTATCTGTGCTTGTACTTGACGTACTGCTATTCGATGTTGTACTCGTACTTGTCGTGCTAGCACTTAATGTACTGTTGCTAGAAGTACTATTGTTCGATGTAGTACCTGTATTTGTACTTCCTGTTGAAGTATTGTCACTAGAAGTACTATTATTCGACGTTGTACCTATACTTGTATTTGTTGTACTTCCCGTGCTTATCATGCTGCCGCTTGATGTCGTTCCTGTACTTGTCGTACTATCGCTTGACGTACTTCCGCTTGATGTACTACCCGTACTCGTATTTGATGTACTATCTTTCGATGTCGTGCCCGTACTTGTATTTGATGTACTGTCGCTAGAAGTACTATTGTTTGACGTTGTACTTGTACTCGTACTTGTCGTGCTGCCGCTTGATGTTGTACCTGTACTCGTACTTGTCGTACCACCCGTGCTCGTCGTACTTCCACTTGATGTTGCGCCTGTACTTGTACTTCCCGTGCTTGTTGTACTTCCCGATGATGTACTTGTTGTGCTATCGCTGGACGTACCTCCACTTGATGTTGTACCTGTACTCGAATTTAACGTGCTGCCTGTACTTGTCGTACTGCCACTTGATGTACTTCCCGCCGAAGTATTATCACCATCGGATGGTTTTGTACTGCCAACTACCCGCACGATAAGCGGAATATGCTCCACCGTATAATAATTATTTTCATCCGGATTAAACGATACATAGAGCGTATACTCTCCCGGTTCTTTCAATTCTATTTCCGGATTGCTCTCCCAGATAAAACCATCCAGAAGCGCAATGTCTCCCAACACCGAACCGGCTTGTGCTTCTAATTTCTCCGGCATCCGGCAGTTTGGAATTGCTTTTGTCACCGTAAAGCTGATTGCTTTCGTTATCGTATTATATTTTTCCGTATCAGACGGCGTATACGTTGCTTCATAGGAATAAGTTCCGACTGCAATTTCCGTATTTTCCTTCACCCATTTCCAGCCGTCCGGCAGTGAAACATCCGACAGTCTCAACCCATCCTGATATGTATAAGGAGATAACGTCGGTGTTGATACTTTAGGATTTGCCTTAACAACAGTCACTGTACATGTTGCCGTATTGGCTCCACTTCTGTTACAGCTTATTGTTGCACTTCCCGGTGATATGGCTGTCACTTTTCCTGCGTTATCCACTGTCGCAACGGAAGTGTTACTGCTGCTAAACGTCATATTGCTGATATAGTCAACTTTAGAGCCGTTTACATAGGGAATCAGCGTTATGGTCTTATCAACTTCCAAGCTGCTTACCGCCGTTTTATCCAGTGTAATCGTATCCGTTGTATTCGGTTTTGTACAGGCAGAAGCAGGCATATTATTATATACGGGAATCTTAAATACAAAACTATTCTCTAACGCTCCCGCATTATTATATGCCTTACGGATATTGGAAGCCTCGGAAGCAGGCGCCTGAATATTCTGCATGTACTGATGTGTGAAGTTCGCATGTTTTCCATTGGAAACATTAAATTTTTCCAAGTAAAGAGTATCCTGACCTTTTAAGATATAATTGGCCCCAATAAGAGAAGCTCCGCCGGACAGCGATTTATATCTTGTATCCCACCCCAGTTCTTTTGCTTTCTGCAGACCGCTCTCTATAACGGCTTTATCTGTTTTACCGGAAGCGCCTACGTTGAAATAATTGTAGTATCCCTCATAGCCCGAATATTTGCCTGATATAAGCTGAGACATTCCTTTTCCCTGCTCCTGTAACACTCTGGATGCAAGATGGAAAGGACTGACGCCCGTTTTTTCACCTATCGCTGTGAATGCCTGTGCGTATGTCTGGCTGTCCCCCGGAATTGTAGACGACATAAAAGAATTTTTTAAAACTTCCTGTACCGCATCTGTCGTATGATATGAACTATTATAAGTTAATTGTTCAAACTGAAAAATAGCAGGGTCCGTAAGGAAATTTCTCGGGTCCATATAATATTTTAGAATTCCCTCGGAAGCATAACTCCATCCCTGTCTATAAGTACCGTTTTGCCAGGAACCTGCACTACTTGACGGAACGAGACTCTTATCGCCCATTTCTTTTGCAATGGCCGTATTCCAGTCGATTCCTGTATCCATCCTGACAAAAATCCAGTTAGGATGCATTTCTTTCAAACTATAAAGAGCATTCTGATAAGAAGCCGGAAACTGGTCTACATCAGGATAACCGGCATCCATCGCCATCATCATGGGAATTGCCGATAAGTCAATATAGGTTTCCTCCCACCTCGCAAACTCTTCATCAGAAGTTGCCAGATATTCCCTCTCAATATAGCCTTTATATTCATTCTCATTCAGGTATAAAAGCACCTGATACCAGACAGCGCCATATTCATCAAGAGCTACATCCGTAATCTGCACAGACTGTCCGCTGACTACCGTATGAATTGTTTCACCATCCTGACCGGGTGTGTCTTTTACCTCATATTTATCGCATAAATAGACTAAAGCAAGAATGCTTTTGTCCTGCGAAATGTCCTGTAAATCGCTGCTTGCCTCTTCCAGATCATGTATCATACCACTGTCTGACGGCACTTCTACCGTAATCGCCGGAATCTCTATATCCTCTTCTCCCGAATCCGCAACTGCATACATCGATTCATCCCATTTCGGATAAAAGACATAGCGTTCCAATGCCGTTTCATCAAAATCCTCTTCACATTCCCATACCACTTCCAGCTCTATAGAAGTTTCCTCTCCCTCTGTCCATACAGAAAGAGTTTCCGGAAATACACTTACCAGTTCTTCCAAAGCAGGTTTATACATGCAAGGAAAATAAGTATCCTCCTCCGCAAGGGGCTCAAATGCCGTAATATATATAATCCGGTCCTCCGATTCCTGACTGTCAGAATCGCGGACCTCCGACTCATGATTTTCTACTGCCATAACTGCACATGGCTGCAACAATCCTAATACTGCTGCCATGACACAGGATAAATATCTGATATAATGTCTTGTACGACCGTTTTTTCTCATTCGTTTCTAAATCCTTTCGCTTCCGTACATTTTCCACATTATGTTAACATAATTAATTTACCATTATGTTATGCATTATGTCAACTACATCGTGGAAAAATAATTAATTATCCGCTTTTCGCATCTTGATACATACTATTTGCAGCTTATGCAATAGCATCTTGCAATTAAAACAGATATTATGTAAAAATAGTGTGAAAATAAATAAAGGATCAGGGATTCATATGAAAGTACAGTATCAAAAAGAACCTTCTTTAAAAGAGGATTATGTAGAAGTGCATTTTCGGGAAGAGTCCGAGAAAATAGAATCAATACGCGATTTTTTTACTGCATTTCAAAGCATTATCGGGAAGAAAGAAAATGATATTCATAAGCTTCATCCTGACAGCATCTACTATCTGGAAGTGGTTGATAGAAAACTTTTTGCATATCAGGAAAAAGAAGTTTACCAACTGGAATACAGCCTTCAACATTTTCTAGAATGTTTTGAAAACAGCGGTTTTGTACGAATCGGAAAATCAACAGCCGTCAATCTTTATAAAGTGAATCAGGTAAAAACGGATTTGAACATGAGACTTCGGCTTTTAATGGATAACGGTGAAATTTTGATTTTAAACAGAACGTATAAAAAATCTTTTTTGGATGCTTTACATCATATTCGGGAGGTATATTATGAAAATCATTAATAAACAGAATTTTTGGAGTGTTGTATGTATAGTCTTTACACTACTGCTCCTTGGTAAAATTTTATTAGAACTTATTGTGCAAAGAGTTTTCGGAAACTATCAGGAAAACATTCTGCTTATGTTTGGACTTTCCCTTTTGGCAACCTTCGTATTATCGCAGTATTACCGTTTTCAGAAATATCCTCTGCTGATTGTTATTCTGGGGCAGTATATATTACTAATTGGCGTTGTCATGCTGCTAACATGGATAGGCGGATGGTTTGGTGAGCTACACCACAATGCTTATCGGGATATGTTTCTGTCTTTTACGATTCCATATGTCATAGGCGTCATTATTTATTATACGGCGGTTTTTCATGAAATAAAATCTGCCAATCAGGCATTGAAAGAAATAAAAAGCAGAAAGGAAACGGAAAAATGAAAGAAAACAAAAAAGGAAAAATTACAGGCGGGGATTACCTGTCACTTGGACTTTGTGCTTTTGCGGGACTCGGTATGGAAGTGCTTTATGCTTATTTGCTGGAGCCTGTATTATATGGCGCGCCTATGCAGGACTGGTCAAATATGCAGACTATTGTACATTGGATTCTGACCTGCATTACATGGGGAATATTTGCTTTTATCCTGATTCAGAAATCCGACAAAAAGTATTGCTTTCCTCTTCTCGAAAAAGGAAGCCCGATAAAATTATGGCAGGCGGGAGTATGTGTTTTGTTTGTTTTCCTTGCTTTTATTGGTGATTATATAACATGGGATGGGTTTAAAGTGTATTTGGAGTATGTAAATAAGGGATTCGTTCTTTTTGCCTTTCAGTACATATATTATGCTTTTGAAACAATGCTTTTTCTGCTGATTATCGTATTCGGACAAAAAGCATGCGAAGTATGGTTTCATCAGGAAAAAATCCCTTATGGCGGAATCATCTGCGGTCTGACTTGGGGACTTGCACACATTTTTACTAAAAGTCTGCTGACAGGGTTGTTAGGGTTAGCTTTGGGGTTTGCTATGGGAAGCGTCTATCTGATTGTCAACCGGGATATGAAGAAAGCTTATATTGTCCTGTTCGTCATGTTCGTACTGTAATGAATAGCACAGTCCTCATTTAATGCTCAATAATATTAGGCAGCACCTCATCGATGTCCACATAATAATAATTATAATCTTCAGAATCTACATAAACCCTTACCATCTGGTCTTTCAGCAGAGGCTCCGGGTTAAAGCGCAGATACCGGCTTTTAAACATGTGGACATCGCCCGATATATCCTGATATTGGCAGGTAACAACATAAGGATGATAGCCCCATATTTTGACATTATAACAACGGCCTACTCCTACAATTTCTGCCATGACATATTTCCCATCGGAAAGCAGCCTCTTGATGTGGTTTCTTTTTTTAAAACCAAAACAAAGGCAAATGATTCCGACAATGAGAAGCGCCAGACCGACTCCGCCAAATATACATGTGAAAAGAATCATTTCCGCTCCTACATTCAAAAAGAATGTTGAAATTGCAACTCCTGAAAAAATAATTCCGTTCAGAGTAAATACGAAGCCAATTATTAGATACTCAACTTTCCCACCAGTATAACTGGCGCAAATGCTTTAACTTTCAGGCAAAA
>CAZKOR010000205.1:0-6771 GCA_964554405.1 uncultured Bacteroides sp.
TTATATTACAATATCATTACCTCTATGTCTAGTATATCCACATCCCACTGAATCGCATAATATTCACAATCCTTCGCTACATTTATGACGCCATTGTCATAATCTCCGTAAGGCGGTCTGAATAAAAACATATCATAACCGGTAAGTTCTTTTACTTTCCGGTGTACCGCCATGAGTTCCTCCGCTTTTTCTTCATCGGAGAGCTCGCTCATATTCTTATGGTTTTCACTGTGATTCCCTAAATCATGGCCTGCATCCAGAATTGCCTTTACATCCTCCGGATAGCTTTCTACCCATCCGCCGGTCATAAAGAAAGTCACATGGATATCATGTTCCTTCAAAATAGAAAGAATTTCCTGTGTATCTTCATTTCCCCAAGCAGCGTCGAAGCTGAGGGCAACTTTCTTTTCCTCTGTGTCCACGCAATAAATAGGCAGCTCTCTTCCGTTCACGTTATTGTCCATCGTTGTTATATCACCGAAGCCGCTCTCCTCTTGCTGTGCTTCGTTTTGTTCGCTGTCATCTGTCTGCGCGACATTTTCATCCTGTGCATCATTCTCCGATGATATGCCGTCTTCTGTTTTCGTGCTGTCCTCTGCCTGTATACTGCTATCTCCCTCTTCTTGTGCGCCGCCTTCCGTTTCTACACTGATTTCTGCTTTCTCTCCTGTCTGAGTGTCTTCATCCTTCTGCCCGCAGCCTGTTAAAACCGCTGCCAGCAAAACAGCCAGTATCATTTGTCTCTTTTTCATTATAATATTCTTGCCTTTCTCTCAATTTCTATATAGAGCGGAATGTAAAAAACACAACAATTCCAATCATGATAATCCATAAAATGATGCTGCATGCCTTTAACAGTTTTTTCTTATCACTTTTATTCTCTCCATCGATATACATTTCCGTATACATACCTCATCAGCCTCTTTCTCTTTAATATAATGTGAAAATTTATTTTTCACCCTAATAATACACCCCATTTGCATCAAAGTTTCATCATTTTTGCATCATTTTTGCATCATTTTCATATTTTTTAGATTTTTTTGAAAATAATATGAACGGGTTAAGAGAATGTCACTGCATATTCACCGCTTTTATGGCGTGTGATTGTCAACGGCTGTAATGTATATTCCGTAATCCGGCAACCCTCCGGTGTCCGGGATACGGTGAAAGCTGCCATACCGCCTTTTACACAGGATTCCTCCTGCTGTGCGCTGATAAAATTGCCGATGGAATAGTAAATCAGCATTTCATGACCGCTTTCATCTGTAAGAACGGTATAGGGCTGAAGCGTGTGCGGATGCGTACCAACAACCACATCTACCTTACATTCCAGAAATATCTGTGCCCACTTCTGCTGAAATTCATCGGCATCCTCACCGTATTCCGTTCCCCAATGGGCAAAGACAACGACAAAATCCGTTTCCGCTTCTGCCTTTGCAATATCTTCCCTGATTTTATCTTCATTTTCTAATAAATGTACCATATTCGGATTTTCTTCCGGTATTCTAATGCCGTTCGTGTCATAGGTATAGTTGAACAACGCAAAACGGATTCCGTTTCTTGTCACTATCTCATATGGCTTTTCTTCTTTCTCATCCGCAGATTGTATGCCAAGACATATCACATCATGTTCCTCAAAAAAAATCTTTGTCGTCTGAACGCCCGCAATTCCTTTATCAATCACATGATTAGTCGCACAGGTCACAATGTCAAATCCGGCATCCACGATTGCCTCTCCTACCTCAATCGGCGTGCCGAATCTTGGATAATCACTGTACATCGCCGGATTATCCGTAAGTGGTGTTTCCTGATTAATGACAGAAATGTCACTTTTAGCAATCTGCTCCCTGATATTTTCATATAAAAAATCGAATGTTCCGCTTTCCTGTAGCCCATATCTATATATTGGTTCATGAATCAAATTATCCCCGAATACCACAAACGAAACATCCGTATCCTCTTTTGCAAATCCCCAGGAATCCCAAATCCAGCTATTGCTCCCTCCGTCCGGCTCTGTCAGCCAAATGCGGCTGCCGTGTGTCGCTCTCTCTTCCACACTCATCCCGGCAACATCCTGTCCAATGTAGGACGACATCCATTTCGGTTTTATTGCATCTGCCTGATACTCATACACAAAGAGATGCTGCGACCATTTCCGTTCATCTTTTTCTACCCAGAAGGGTCTGTGACTGCCATATCGCCCGATTTTCCAACAAAGCAGCAGCAATTCCTCCTCTTTATCATTGTCAATGTCGGCAGAAATAACGGACTGTACTTTCAAATTTTCCGGAGAAGTCCACACAAGCGCATCCCCCTGCAGGATACGGACTTCTTTTCTTTCCAGCAAAATTTCGTATTCCCCCTGCACCGTCAAAAAATTCTCATTCTGCCACATAATCCAGCGCGGCAGAAAAAAGCCGTCTTTCCATAAAAGAAGAAAAACGGCTCCTACACTTACCATCGTTATAATAAAAATGCTGATTCTAATAAATATCTTTTTCAAGCTCTTATTCCCACTCATAATGATATCGATAGCTGTCTGTCCAATCCGGCTGCTCAAATGTATTGTCGTAATTGTAGTATCCCTCTTCATCCGGAGCAATACCCATCAACTGACGCCATTTTGCATCTGTCAGCCTGTCTTCCATCGGCCATGGAAATTGATAGAAGGTATATACGCTCCCCCTGGCAATTTTTATTTTTCCCGCCACATTTACTACAACATAAATGTCAGAAGGGTCTCCTGTTGCAGCCTGTAATACCGTACCATTCGGGTCTGTCGCAATATCCACAACTAGCGCCGCCGGGAACGCCTGTGAAGTAATTGCTTCATCTTCCGGATAAGTTTCATCTTTAAATGTCTCATACCAGAAATGCTCGATATTACCGCCATATGTCCTGATAAACTCATATTCTTCGTCTGTCAGGACTTCGTTTTGCAATTCCTTGACTGATATAGTCAATAGCCGTTCTGCCATCTGTGAAAGCCTCGATAAGTTCTCTTCATCTTCAGCATCCAGCATACCATATCCTTTCAATCCCTGCGCTGTCTGCTCTGCAAGACAGACAAATCTATCATACACAAGCGGTTCCGGTTCCACATATCCCCTGTCATCGGGAATTTCCTCGTCTCCGCCGCCCATTTCGGCTATTACCTGTTTGGAATAAAGAACCGTATCATGTTTTAACTCCGTAAAGCTGCCTGCAAAGCATTCCAAATCTTTCTTCAGCCATTCTTCACTCTGCATAAAGACAGGATATCCGTCTCCTTTTACGGTAAGCAGCGGATGAAGCGTATACAGCCAGCCCGCATACAGGCTTGCCGACCACAGAGAACTGTTTTCCTCTGAGAGTTTCTCCCGCAAGTCATTCATATTTTCCATATATCCTTCATATCCCGTTTCTCCATTTTCCTCCAGAATATGAAGCGCCGTATCGCTGCCAAGCGCTGCCGGTACATCGAGTACGTCCGGAAGCATGCGGATATCACCCGCGCTGTTTTTCTTTACATCACTGTAAATAAGTTTTTGCATAATGGAAGCATCTATCGTGAAACGCTGTCCCATAAAGCGAAAGCCGGAGATTACATTATCTTCCCCCTGAACGATAGGAATGGAATTAATTTGAGGTACAGGAAGCGCCGCCGTCAACGCATGGAAGTTCTCAAATGCTTCTTTATCCGAAAGCAGGCTCTCTACCGTAACATTATCCCCATACGCCTGATAGAGCGCCGGTGCATATTCACATACGCCCAAATCATCGCTTGCTCCTGCAAAAAACGAAGTCACGCCATAAACAGACTGCCACATTTCATACGCCTGTTTATCATCAGCAAACGCCAATGTTATTAAAAGCGCACTTCTGTCCATCTCCTCCGCTTCCTGCGCAAAGTGGATTCTGCCGTACCACATCATAGCCTTAAAATATTTTTCAAGCCCGGCATCCCCTTCATAATAACCGCGCGGAATATACTGTGTGTAATCCTCCTCATCCCCGGTTATTCCGGAATATTGAATGCCCTCCGCCTGTTCAATCATCGCCAGTTCATTTTGGGCGATATCTGCCACATCGTCAGGAATCTCTGTACTTTCATCCAGAAGCTTTGCTCCTATACAAAAGAACGCAACATTGCGCTTTGCCGCACTCTCCCATTCACTGCCTTTTAATGCATCATATTGTTCAATGCTGTCAGCAAGCATTTTTTCGCTCAACTGTTCCAGTGTATCCGAAAGATAACCTTTTTCAATATTTTTTAACAAATGTGCAAAATATAAATGATACGTATGCATCAGGGAATCCACAGTTATAAAATTCGGAATAAAGCCATATCTGTTAGTTTCATAAATTTCAAAAAACTCGCGTCCGGCATCCCCGCACACCACAAAACCGTTCCCAGCAATCATGGATGCCAATTCATCGTCAAAATAAAACTGCCAGAGATTCTCCACGTTACTCAAATCCGATGCAATCTCATATGGTTCCACACATGGCGTAACATCCACGCTGTCAGCACCCATATCCACGATTAACTGCGGTCTTTTCCCATCTGTCAGTCCGACATATACTTCCGGAGATATTTCCGCCACATTGCCATCCGGCGCTGTCTGCTCTGCCGACACTTCTTGTTCTGACTGTCCTGCCTGCGCATCAGAGGATGTGTTTTCACGCTGTTCGGAAGATGCTGTATCCGGACTCACATCACTCCCATTCTCCGCTTCCTGTGCCGCACATGCGGTCAAAAGACTAACTGATAACAGCAGCGCAATGACCTGTCTGCCTTTCCGCTTCCTCATCGTAATCCCCCATTCTTACTCACGTATGAAAAATTTATTTTTCACATTTTTAGTGATGGAACAGTCTGATTCCGGTAAAGCACATCACCATACCGTATTTATTACATGTTTCAATCACGTTATCATCTCTGACGGAGCCGCCCGGCTGCGCTACATATTTTACACCGCTCTTATAGGCGCGTTCAATGTTATCACCGAACGGGAAGAACGCATCTGAACCCAGCGCAACATCGCTCATGCCGTCTAACCATGCGCGTTTTTCCTCTCTTGTAAATCTTTCGGGTTTTACTTTGAAAATTTTCTGCCATGCGTCTTCGGCAAGCACATCCATATCATCCTCGCCGATATATAAGTCAATCGCATTATCTCTGTCAGCACGCCCGATTCCGTCTACAAACTGTAAGCCCAATACTTTCGGGGACTGACGTAAATACCAGTTGTCCGCCTTGGAACCCGCAAGTCTGGTACAGTGGATTCTGGACTGCTGCCCCGCACCAATACCGATTGCCTGTCCGCCCTTTACATAGCAGACAGAGTTAGACTGCGTATATTTTAAGGTAATCATGGCAATAGCAAGGTCAATTTTTGCCTGCTCCGGCAACTCTTTTACGTCTGTCACGATTTTACTGAAAAAGTCTTCGTCAATCTTTAACTCGTTCCTGCCCTGCTCAAAGCTGATACCGTATACCTGTTTCACCTCAATCGGCGCCGGAACATAAGACGGGTCGATTTCAATCACGTTATAGTTCCCTTTTTTCTTGGCTTTTAAGATTTCCAACGCTTCCGGTTCGTAACCCGGCGCAATGACGCCGTCGGAAACTTCTCTCTTAATAATTTTAGCGGTAGCCGCATCACACACATCGGATAAAGAGATAAAATCGCCGAAAGAAGACATTCTGTCTGCACCGCGCGCTCTCGCATACGCATTTGCAAGCGGCGTAAACTCGATATCCAAATCATCTACCCAGTATATTTTTTTCTCGACATCAGAAAGCGGAAGACCTACTGCCGCACCTGCAGGTGATACATGTTTAAAAGAAGCTGCTGCCGGAAGCCCTGTCGCTGTCTTTAATTCCTTTACAAGCTGCCAGCCGTTAAAAGCGTCCAGAAAATTGATGTAACCCGGCTTACCGTTTAATACTTTAATCGGCAGTTCACTGCCGTCTTCCATATAGATTCTGGATGGCTTCTGATTCGGATTACATCCATACTTTAATTCTAATTCTTTCATATTAATTCTCCATTTCTAATTTTTCAGCTTATGAATTTTTGTTAAGAATCCGTGTCTCGTATTTCCCGGTCTCAATCTCAATATACCTGACAAACAGTGACACTTTGTTCTCCTCATTTAAATTATTCCATATCATCTGCGTAAAGCTGTCGATATCGCCATCTATGCCGATCCATGTCGGTTCTCCCTCGAAACTTGGCAGGGGATTGCCGTCTCCCATATAGGTATGGATAAAATGCCCTTCGCCCGCAACGGGATTCTCATAAGCAAACGTATAACGGTTACATGCATCCGGATTGCCGTTATTGCTCTTTAAAATGGACATCGCATAATTATAGCTGCCGTTTTCCAAGTGCATAATACCGGAAATACGAGGTGTATAATTCGGACCGTCCGGCTCGTAAGTTCTTGTCCGAAGCGCCTGCTCAAAAGTCTGCTGCTTATCCATCAATTCATAAATCGTATCTGTCTGGTCGCCGTTGGTTACTATCGTTTTATTGCCCAATACCCTGACCGGTGCGTATATAACAAGACTGGGATCTTCTAACTTAGCGGGGTCATATGCCTGTGTCCTGATACCCTCACCTTCTGTCACAAAAATACGGTTTCTGCTGTTTACACTCCTGCCCATGATAAAATAAGCGGTAACGGCATACTTTCCATCCGCAGACTTGCCAATCACAATGCCTCTGCCCGGATATGTATTAGAAGACAATTCCTGTGCCAATGATTTTTTTTCCATATTAA
>CAZKOR010000206.1:0-6757 GCA_964554405.1 uncultured Bacteroides sp.
TTGCGCATCTGATATATCATCCTCAATCACAATAATCAGGTCAATATCGCTTTTACCCGGATTAAAGCAGCCCATCGCCATGGAGCCGTGTAAATAGATACCGATAAGGTTTCTGCCTAATACTTCTTTGCTTTTATCTATGATTTCATCCAAAAGGCTTTGATATGGCATAATGCTTTTCACTCCTCCTCACTTATATTTGCAGGTTCTGAATTTCCCTTCAATCCAAAAGGTCGCTTCTATCGTATGAAACTTGAGCAACCTGAATTTAGGATCATCAATTCCTTTTTTGAAAAATCTTCTATCCGTTTCATTCCATACCGCTTCCTGTATTTGCCTATCCGTTATAAACTCCACATTCCCGATAAGCGTTACACTGTCTCCATCCAAAAAATAACACACGCTTGCTTTAGAATTGTTTTCAAAGTGCGTTGCTTTCCCATTGATATCAGAGCGTTTTGATGTCACAAAGTAGATGTCTGAAAATCCCTCTGCCTTTGCAATTGAAAGCAAGCATGTACGCGGATAGCCTTTTTCATTTATCGAAGTAAGCGCTGCGACATTGCATTTTTCTATAAGTGCATTTGCTTTTTCCTCCAGTTCTCTAGTTCGTTCTTTTTGAATTTCACTTGCTGTTTTTTCCATGATGACAGCCATGCTCCTTTCTTAATATACGGGTATATAAGGGAATTGCGAAACTCTTTACTTCATAGCCTGCGGTAATACAATATTGACAAAACGCAAGCAGGGTGCTATGGAACCGTCGGCGTTTAGCTGCCGTATTTTGGCAGCTTATGCGCCGCTACAAGTGACAATGCAGCGCAAGCGGCCCTGCGGTGATTTGTCAATATTGTACAACGGATGCTTGAAAAATTAGTTTCGCAATTCCCTGTATACGAGTTTATAACCCTATTGATAAATTCCTAAAAATGAGGTTATTTTTCCATATGTATATTCTCCGTCAATTACTCCGAATTCCGGATCATAATATTTATTATCAAACAGCAATGTCCAATGTGTATATCCGCCGTTTGTATGCACCGTCAAGATGGAATATTCATATGGTACAGGGTTCTTTTTTGAAATACGTGTGTTCCTTTCCGCATGTTTTATGCCGTAAAAATCCAATATTTCAATTAACTGTCCTATGCTTGTAGGTCCGCTTGTTTTTATATCTTTTATTACTTGCTCTATATCTTTTCCCGTAATCATTGCAATACATGCCTGACCACAGGTTTCAAAAGTCGGCTGCATAACCAGTTCCATTTTCGTTCTCCTTTGTTATGAAAAGTTTGTAAAGCTGTCTGTCTTAGAAACGCTATCCACATGAATATATACATCCATACAGGTAATCCCCTCTTTTTCATATTCATGCTCAAAACAGGATAGTATATCTTTCTTCGGCTTCTCACGAAATCCATTTGCCTCCAAAAACTCCATTATTTTTTTATACGCATTCGGAATCCGTTCAAAAGGAGCAGCAAAAGGGTCATATATGGTAATTACTGCGTAATCCGCCTCTTCCTGATCTGCAAATTCCACGCCCGGACAGCTCGTTTCAAAGCCTTCCGGTAAAATATAGGCTGCTACATATCCATGCAGACCAAATCTATTTTGTAATTCTAATGAAACATATGGAAAATCCCATCCGATTTTCATGGCATCCGGCTGAAATTCCAGCAGACCTGAACGTTTTGCCCAGTTATCCATGTACGCATTTACATCAGCCTCCGGATTCGGCGTAACCATAACGTATCGAGCCATCTTAAATGCTTTTACATGTTTTATAACAATTCCCGAATAAATTTCATCACAGGCAATCATATCTGCTTTGACTAAAGTGTCCAATTTGCACGAGAATACCTCGCTTAAAGTGATTAGCTTATTTAATTCCGGAACTATCTCATCCGCTTCCCATCTGGAAATGGTTTGACGGGAAACAGACATAATTTCAGCTAACTGTTCCTGCGTAATCTTCTTTTGTTTTCTCAAATACTGAATGTTTTTTCCTAAACTCATACAACTCTCCTTTTCAATACATGTGTTATTGATTTATTATTGCATAATTATTATGAAAAAAACACCACATCGAAAATGCTATTTGAGTGTGTCATGTCAACTGACAGGTTACATTTTTTCTAATGATAGCATAGCATGAAGCTCTTTTATTCGCAATTTCTTCTTTTCTACTTTCCGTATCCATGCTATGATAATAACAACAACCGTAATTTATATGGAGATAATCATTATGAATTGGAAAACCAGAAAAGCAGTAAAGGCAGATGAGCCCAGAATAAGAGAATTATTTATAGAAATGCTTCAAACCATATATTCTACAGATGATGTCAGTGGGTATGAAGATGGCTATCTCGATAAATTTTTTAACGGTCATGAGGATTGGATATGCGTTGCGGAGGTAAATGGTTCTGTTGTCTCATATCTTTCCATAGAAGTACACCATGAAGAGGAAAATTTTATTTATTTAGACGATTTATCTGTTTCTGCCAAGTATCGCAGTCATGGAATCGGCACATCTCTGATAAAAGCAGCTGAGGAATTCGCTTACACCCAAAATATTCCTGCCATCGTTTTTCATGTTGAGGAATCCAATACAGGGGCACGCAAACTATACAAACGCTTGGGCTATTCCGCTATGGATGAGGAAAAGACTCGGTTTAGGATGATAAAAAGAATACTTCCAAAAAATCCATACTCATTTTAACACCTCTTAAAAAATCAAATTATGATTTAATTACATGCATTAGTATTTTATAGAATTCATCTTTTGCATATTTTTCCATAAACGGACTATGTCCGCACTTCTCCAAAATATAGGTTTCGCACGGAACACCATTTTCTTGTAATGGTATCGTTACACCTTTTACCGGATGAGGGTCAAGTTCCCCTTGTATTAAATATATTCTGCTTTTAATATTCTGAAAGGATGCCAGTAATTCTCCGTTGGTTCTCAGCTTAGCTGCTTCACTCCAAACTTTGCCATGCATTTCGCTGTCTGTTTTATCTGATTTATGCTTTTCTCTGTTCTCAAGACAATAATTATCTGATTTTTCAAGTATGCTCGGAATCTTTTCCATATCCGCATCTGTTGCCTGATTGTCAACCAGCCTTTGAAATATCGCCCCATCTTCTACAGATAGATTTTGAAATCTACGAGCGCCTATTTCCGCAACATATTTATCTTCAAGAGGAGCACAGCCAATTAAAATGACATTCTCAATCAGTTCCGGATATTTTTCCGCAAAAAGCGCGACTAACCATGCCCCCCACGAATGTCCAACCAAAGATACTTTATCACTGCAATTATCCTTGATTTGACTATACAATTCTTCAATAAGTTCGTCTATGGAGTATTTTGATTGTATTGCTTCCATAACGCCAATCTGCGATAATTCATTCAATTCCCACGCAAATCCTTTTAACGACCCTATCGCTCCGGGTCCGCCATGGACTAAAACTATTTTATAAGGAGCATTCCCATATAACCGCACCATTTCTACTCCCCCTTTTTTAATGAGCATTTAACCGATAATAACGTTTTTATATCATCCAAATGCTCCTCGCACATAACTCGATAATGAATCCACCCTCCATCACCACAGGGATACTTGTTGTCTATATACTCTTCTGCAAAAATATTGCATATAAGCTTATTTTTCTTTTTATGAGCAATTCCCCAACCGTAGTTATTTCCGTAAGGAAAAACAATTTTTTGTTCTGTATCAAAAACAGATGTTATCCATTCGTTAAGTAAAGTAAATCTTTCGTTCTCTTTTTATTGCTTCAAAATCAGTCTATATTCCTTTCATCCATACTTTCAAACTGCACTTGTTCCTCATTAATCGTTATAGTTATGTGTTTGGCGCTATATCCTTCTGCAATTTCCCGGAGTTTTTCTACCACATTTTTTTCTGTCATTTTCAGCATTTCCTCAGTGTTTGTTTCATTCCAGAACTTTTCTATATCCTTTATCATATTTCCGACACAATAATCACGCTCTCCGACCGTTATCGCAGATTTATCCGTAATAGCGTAAGAGAATTGATACCACAGGCTGCACCACGCAGTTCTGCCGTTTTCCACTATCGTTTTTTGCGGAAGGTCTTGATTATAATATGGTTCTTCCTCTTCCCTTCCCGTATAATTGCTTTGAACATACTTGGCATTTTCATTTCCGGAGAGATTTACAGTCAATTTTACAAAGGAAAGCTCCTTGTCATCTAAAGCTGCCTGAAAATCATTCCAGCCTGTATCACAATTAACCCGTTCCATTCTATCATGATTTTCATTTGCCCACGCCAGTAAAGCCATATTGAAGTCAGCTACAGACATATCCTGATAATCCGGCGTTTTTAAGGCAAGCAGACTTTTGTAATCTTCCTCTGTCGCATATGGATACGCTCTGGTCTCCTGCATATTTTTCAGTTCATCCGTATTCTGCTGACGCATATTTGACCATTCTTCCTGCTCCTTTTCAGCAGCCTCCCTCAAACCTGCTATTTTACCGTTTTCATATACTACAAATATCTCTATTGCATTATCGTCATAGATACCTTCACCGATTCCGGAATGCTCAGAAATCCATAAGCCCTCCCTTTCATCATAAATTCCTCTGACTTCTTTCCCCTGAAAATACATTTTATAATCATCCGTGGCAAAGTCATACTGATAAGTCAGACCAAACGGCACATAGGGAGCTAACATCCTCTCCACCTCCTGCTGCCGCTCTTTCTGCCAATCCTCCATATCCTCTATTGCAAGTTCACCTAATGGCGTAAAAACATACTGTATTTCAACATTCAACCTGCTTGTCTCCACCATATGAGTGATACTCTCAATCTCCTCGTCAATCACGGTCTGCATGGACTGCGCATCACGCAGGTCACTTGTTGTCATACCATCCAAAATAGTGTTCAACCACTCCATCGCAATCCGGCGTGAGACATCATACTCCCCGACCGTAAGCGCATCCGCATCTAAAATCTCCATCGTAAGGATATATTCTAAGACGGCATTATCCGATGCCTGAGGATAATTGGCAGCTACAGCTCCGCCAAACTCCCTTGACTGCCACCTTTCAGCAGTAAGCGGGTCTAATATATAAAACAGGAACGCTGCCGTCTCATCACTATCTTTCATTGTATAAAGCTTTTCGCTTTGTGAAAAGCGCTCTAATAAGTTTCTGTATTCAGCGGTATCAGTAAGCTTCCATACTTTATTCTGGTATTCCGAAACAGACATACTTTCATAACCCGCAAACTGTAAGGCAAGCAGCTTTTCATATTCTTCATCCGAAAAGTCCGTAGCAGATATAGCAGTATCTTGTTTATCATCTGCAGTCGCAGACGTGGCAAATGCTGTTGTTACACTTGCAACTAATACTGTTGCCATAATAATTGCGGCAAAAGAAGTCTTCTTCATTTTCATAACAGCTGTAATCCTTTCTTCTATTGCATTTTTACTGAAATTGTTGCAGATTGGCATCAAACCGCTTTTCTTTTCCTCCATACTGATAAGGGTAAGCGCATACTCTGATTTTGAATTCTCACCAAACTTCCGTATGACGCATTCGTCACATGCCAATTCAATATCCCTGTTAAAAAGAATATACATTACCCAAACCATAGGATTGAACCAATGGATGCACAACGCAAGCGCAGAAAGCAGTTTCGTTACCATGTCATACCGGCAAATATGCACATACTCATGTAAGAGAATATACTGCAACTGTTGTCTATTTTCCCAATCCGTCTTCCGGGGCATTAATATAACCGGACGAAGAATTCCATAGGTTAAAGGCGTTTCGACCTTGTCAGACTGGCGTATCGTTACAGGACGTTTCAGCCGATGTTCTTCAAGCCACTGCCTTACAAATGCATTGGAAACAGGCAGCGAGGTTTTAAATTCAAAAGACCAGCGCAGATAGGAAATGATAAAAAAAGCTACACAAACTACCGCTCCGACACCCCATAGGATAATCCAAACAGATACCCCTATACTGTCTTGCGGCATCTGTACTTCTGCCGTACTTTCAGCGATAAAAAGCTGCCCTGTCTGAGCTGACGGAATAAAATCAGATACCGGCACATCGCTCACGTTCTCTTTTACCGGTATGCTGCGGTTTATGAAAGAATATGCACTCAACATAGAAGGAAGGGAAAATGGAATCAATAACCGTAAAAGTGCAATTCCCCATAATACCAAAAATGTTCTTTTCGGCAGTTTATTAATAAATACTGCGCGTACTGCTGTCACCACTGCAATGAATATTGCTCCGGAAAAGCTCATTTGCACTAAATTCATAACCATACTCCTTTCACTCTAGCTCTCCGACTATCTGCTTAACGCCTATTTTAATGATGGCTATCCTCGTGGTGTTGACCCGAATGTCGCTGCGCCGTATGTTGCTGCGTCGTTTCACTGACAGCACTTGTGCCACTATGATGATGGCTTGCTATCGTACAATCCAAACCGCAGTTATGATGATGCTCATAATCTTCACAATTTATCGGGCAGTCGTGGTGATGGGCTGCGTCCGTGCAGTCAGGGTCACTGCATCCCATTCCGCTGACAAAAGAAACATTAGTAACCGTCACAGTCTCGTCATGATGCTCCTGCTCGTATTCAGTATTCGCATGGTGATGGCTTTCCTCCGTACAATCCAAACCGCAGTTATGATGATGCTCATAATCTTCACAATTTATCGGGCAGTCGTGGTGATGGGCTGCGTCCGTGCAGT
>CAZKOR010000207.1:0-6735 GCA_964554405.1 uncultured Bacteroides sp.
AAATGGAGGTACATATTTTGGGAGAGAAAAAACTCGTTATTCATCCGCAGAAATACACAAGCGAATCCAAGGTGATTTCTATGAGGCTTCCGATGGATATGCTTGTGGAATTAGATCGTGTTGCCAAGGATACCGGAAGGACCCGAAATGAGATTATGCAGCTTTGTCTTGAGTTTGCATTGGAAAATATGATTATAGAAGAATAAGAGTAGGTTGATATGGGACAGAAGATAAGAGAAGGTCTTGTAAGTATTATCAAATATGACGGGGATAATGAGACGCTTGTTTGGAAACATCCGATAGAAGATTTTAGGATGGGTACTCAGCTAATAGTTCATGAGAGTCAGGAAGCAGTATTTTTCAAGGATGGCAGGGCGCTTGATATGTTTGGAGCAGGACGCTATACCTTGGAAACACAGCGGCTGCCGCTTTTAGATCAATTTTTCAGGCTTCCTTCTGACACGGAGAGAACTTTCCATTCAGAAATATATTATATTAATACGGCGGTGCAGATGGGAATCAAATGGGGGACGGATTCCAAAATCCGTCTGCTTGATCCGGTTTCAGGGATTCCCATTGAAATAGGCGCTTGTGGTGAATTTAATATTCGTGTAAGTAATTCCAGAAAATTATTACTGAAAGTTGTCGGGATGGCGTCCGGTTTTGATCAGGGGAATCTGCTTGGCGTAAATGGAGAAAAAGGATATTTCCGTTCTCTGGTAATATCGCAGGTCAAAAGCAGCCTTGCTCAGATTATCAGGGAAGAGAATATCAATATTCTGGAAATTGATGCTGAACTTTTGCAGCTTTCCGATATTTTAAAAATCAGAATCAACGGTATGCTTGAGGAGTATGGTCTGACAATACAGGACTTTTTCATTAACCGGGTGATTACGCCGGACGAGGATCCGAATTATCAGCGATTGAAGGAACAATATGCGCAGCAATATCTTCTGATAAAGCAGGAAGAGATCAGGCGCAGGGAAGCCGAAGCGGCTGCAGAGCGAAAGGCGATAGAAGCACAGACGGAGGCAAGGCTTAAGATTATCGAGGCGCAGGGTAACGCAGAGATTCTGAAAATTCAGAAAGATGCAGAAGCGGAAGGATATAAGATGCAGGCAGCTGCAGAGGCGGCGGCAATGCAGATGAAAGGATACACATATCAACAGGAAACTTCCCGTTTGGTGGGTATGGAAGCTATGAAAAACGGGATTGGAAACGGTGCAGGAGGCGCATCGGCGCTGGGAGATCTTGCCGGACTTGGAGTAGGTCTTGGAGCAATGAATGAAGTTATAAAGATGACAAAAGATGCTCTGTCACCTTTGGAGGAACATGGTGAAAACAGCAGCTGTGACAAGAAGAGGAGCGAGTAGACGGCATGAATAAAAAATATATGCGTGCGTATATTCTGATTGCATTTGTTTTTATTATTTACGGTGTAGCTGTCATACCGTTTCCTAAAAATATTATTTTTGGAGTTGCCTTTGCCTTTTCTATATTGGCAATTGCGGCGCAGATTTATACTGTATATACTGTGCTGAAAAGTCAGTCGCTTATAAAAGACAGAATATATGATTTCCCTCAGATCAGAATCAGCATACTCTACCTGATAGTACAGCTTTTGGCAAGTTTTTTATTGATGGGATTTTCGGACAAAATTCCGGTATTTGCGGCTGTGCTTGCAGAAATCATAATCTTGGCGGTAGCGGTTATAGGTTTTTTTGCTGTGGATGCGGCGCGGGCGGAAGCGGTGCGGCAGGATGTACAGCTCGAAAAAGAACTGGTGAAAATGAGGGAAATGCAAACGCGGATAAATCTGTTGATAGACCAATGTGAAGAAAAGCCGATTAAGGACATGCTTCAAAAGACGGCGGAAGAGATTCGGTACAGCAACCCGGTTTCCAGAGAGATTTCGGAAGAAATTGAAGACGAACTGGCCGTTTTACTTACGGAGATAGAGACGGCAGCACTTGACGGGGATGTAGAGAACACTGCCAAGTTGTGTGCCCGGATGGAGGAACTTTTGAGAGAAAGGGACAGAATATGCAAGTATGGGAAATGAGGAGAGCATAGAGAATGTCTGTATTGATATGTAAAATGTGCGGCGGTGATCTGGAAATCAGAGAAGGAATGACGACCGTAAGGTGCCCTTACTGCGGAACAAATCAGACGCTGCCAAAGGTTGGTAATGAAAAACGGCTCAGACTTTATGACAGGGCGAACCATTTCCGGCGCAGTAATGATTATGATAAGGCGATGACTGTGTACGAACAGATCTTAAATGAGGATCAGACGGACAGCGAAGCATATTGGTCGATTGTTTTATGCCGTTACGGAATTGAGTATGTGGAAGATCCGGTGACGCATCAAAGGATTCCGACTGTCAATCGTATGCAGTATACGTCTGTTTTAGCGGATGAGGACTACAAAGCAGCGCTTCATTATGCCGATGCTTTTCAGGCAGGAATTTATGAGCAGGAAGCGAGGACTATAGATACCATTCAGAGAGGGATTCTTCAGGTATCACAGAGGGAAGCCCCTTACGATGTTTTTATCTGCTGCAAAGAAGCGGGTGAGGGCGGAAACCGGACAAAGGACAGTGTGCTTGCCGATGAGCTTTATTACGAATTAACACGAAATAATTATAAGGTATTTTGGGCGAGAATTACGCTTCAAGATAAATTAGGCGAGGCATATGAGCCATACATATTTGCTGCGCTTAACTCCGCTCAGGTTATGGTTGTCATAGGGACTGCACCGGAAAATTTTCAAGCAGTGTGGGTGCGAAATGAGTGGAGCCGGTATCTTTCTTTGATTAAGCGCGGGGAGAAGAAGGTGTTGATTCCGGCATACCGTGATATGGATCCCTATGATCTGCCGAAGGAATTTTCTCATTTACAGGCACTGGATATGTCCAGATTAGGGTTTGTACAGGATCTGATGTACAGTATTAAAAGTATTAAAAGAATTCCGGAGGAACCAAAAGAGCATAAGTCAGGAGGGAAATCTTTTGCTTGGAAGATAGGAGTTACATTTGGAATCGTTTTGGTTTTGATCCTTATGTTTTTAGATCTCAAAAATACCTTTCAGCGGTGGGAAAGGGCTCGTGAGCAAAAAGCAGAAACGGCGCAAAGCGAAGAACTTAAAAAGATGGAAGAAACTGTCACTTTGCCGGATAGCAATCAGAGGCAGAACATCCCGTGGGCAGATGAGGATGAGAAAAATGAAAATGCCGGGTTTACCGGTGTTTTGGAACAGTTTGTTTCAGGCGTTTATCAGTGTGCGGCAAATGATGTTTCCGATAGTCAGTTAGCAAAGATACAACAGCTTGTGATAGACCGTAATTGGGGAGCGTGGCAGGTCGGATACAGTTTTGAAGCGCCCATCGGAGCTAAAACTTCCACGCAGGATCAGGAGGACCAATTTGGGGACGAGCTTGTCTGGGTTACAATTCCCATAGAAGAAAAACTGGATTTGGGCAGCTTGTATCGGTTTACAAATCTGAAAAGGCTGGACGTAGACTATGTAATCGCTGCCAAAGATATCAAGGGACTGCACTTAGAGAGTATCAGTGCATATTTTGATAATCCGGCAGAGGCAGCGGAGATATTGGATCATCCGGCGGATATCAGGGAATTAGGATTTAATGCCGGAGCAGATAGCCTGGACGGAATCGAATTATTTGAAAATCTGGAAACACTTTACATTGATTTTTCGGAATTGGACAATATTGACGCGCTGATTCATGTAAAACATTTGAAGAACCTTACGTTGGGGTATAGTGAAAATCTGTCGGATTATGCAGTCCTTGAGAAGCTGTCGGAATTAGAGACGCTTTTCTTAGAAACAGAGGAATTGAAGACTCTTGATTTCGTCAGTGGGTTGAAGCAGCTGAATACTCTGAAAATTGACGGAGGAAAACTGCGGAGCCTTTCCGGTTTGGAGAACTGTACAACATTAAAATCTTTGTCAATTATAAATTGTATAGATCTGAAAGATATGAGTGCAGTATCGGAACTTATTAATTTACAGGAGCTCGTTCTGGATGTGCCTTATGGATGTTCCGAACCGAAATTAGACAAACTGACAGAAGTAAAGAAGCTATCGCTTGAACAGGTTGAAGATTTTTCTTTTTTACGGAATATGCCGGATTTAGAGGAGCTTCAGTTAATAGGCTGTACACTGCCAAGGGGGATGGACTTGTCAAATCTTACCTCTTTAAAGGCACTTTCCTGTACTTCCTATACAACTGAGCCGTTAGATATCGATGTGATAGAATCCTTTGAAATGCTGGAGCGTCTGGATCTGCAGGGCTCAGAGACTTACGATGACATATCGGGAGTTTTCCGGATGCCGAATCTGAAAGAACTGAATATCAGCGGTATGCAATGTGAAATTGATTTTGATGCCATAACAGAAAACACTACACTGGAAATTCTGTATATGGACGATATGTATTTGTATGAAAATGTGTCGGTAGAGTATTATTCGGGGATCGTCATTGCAGATTGGGATGAGGTGGTACTAGATGAACATATGGAGTTTATCAAAAAATTTCCCGAACTGAAAGAACTCTCTTTGAGAGAAAACGGATTGACAGATCTTTCTTTTGCCGAAGGATTGTCGGCGTTAGAAGTTCTGGATATTTCGGAGAATTATATCACGCAGCTGAGACCGCTTGCGAAACTGCCTTCCTTACAAAAAGTGATCTGTGCGGGTAATCCGCTCAAAAATGAGAAGGTACTTAGTGACTCTGTGTTGATTATCAAGGAAGCAGAGAGTAAGTAGATATTATCATAAAATTTATTAAAAATTTTTATTAAGAAAGGGATAAGATATGAAAAACACAAGAAAAAATGTAGTGACAGTGGTTATGATCCTTGCGCTGATGCTTACCGGATGCGGCAGCAAGGAAGTGGTTATGAAGGAATTCACTTCTGAAGATCAGACCGTAAGTATCAGGATGAATGAGGAGTGGAGTGAGTGGGGCAAAGAGGACATGGGAGCCGGAAACGAGGGATGGATTGCGGCGTCCAGCAAAAATGGTTCAGAAGCCATCATTGTTATGCAAATGGCAAAAAATCTCTATGGTGCAAGTATCACGGATATGGACAGCTGGAAAGAATTGATTAATTCTTCCTATGCAATGTCGGAAATGAAATTAATCGATAATCCGTCTGTTCCGGGAATGGACGTATCGGAAACCTATCGTTGTACAATAACGGTAGATAACATCAAGGGCGAAGGGCATATTTTATATGGCGAGACAGAGTATGCTTATTACAGCATTCTGTATGTGGCTGTAAAAATGAATGCAGCGAAGACAGAGTATTTCAATAAAGTGTGTACATCTTTTAAGGAAACAGCGCCGGAAATTGAAGATTTGTCTTCGATAGAGTATACGGAAACGATTCAGTGGTTTAATAATACATGCGCTGTCCTAACAGCGGTTAACGGCTGGGATTACACCATATTTGGCGGGTTGCCCGTAAGTGATA
Source organism: uncultured Bacteroides sp. (assembly GCA_964554405.1). GTDB lineage: Bacteria > Bacillota > Clostridia > Lachnospirales > Lachnospiraceae > UBA3282. The sequence continues at coordinate 5,499 of CAZKOR010000207.1, forward strand.
ACAGTAAAATTATTGTTGAAAATCTTTTGAGTGAATGGTGGGGGGTTACAGATCATGAGAGTGCGGATGAGATGATGGATTGGCTTTTGGGAGGAGGAGGTCATCGGGTTTCTTTTGCAGAGGATATGGAATTTCTGGCGGAAATCGGACTTGCAGATGTCGATGAGGACGAAAGAATTGACGTGATTATTGAAAATCTCGGTGTAGATGAGGAAGAGGCGGGCAGTTATGCAGATTGGTATGCATTTTATGAGCAATACGGTCCGGATGCCGCAGCGGGCTGGGATTACAGCCGGGCTATGACGCTTCTCGGCTATTATTATCTTGCGGGATATTATACCGAGGAAGAGGCTTTGAACAAATCACTGGAGACAGCCAAAGTCATTCAGGGAACCTTTGATTCCTGGGACAGTTTTATGGAAAGCTATTTTGTAGGATATGAATACTGGTCAGAGGAAAGCAGCGATGACCGGCGCGAAGCATATGAAGAGATTAAAGCAGCGTCTGACAGTCCTTTTTCGCTGGATTGGGGAATGACATTGGAGAAAAGCTGGTAAGAAAGGAGGGAAGAGGAAGGATGTATGAAATAATAGAATTAATTACTTCTGTTGTGTTTATTGTAATCGCAGTAATTTGTGTTGTCATGAACATCAAAAAGAAGAAGAAAAAAGACGATGACAAGTAATCAAAGAGGATGCTGCCGCATGAATGATTCAATAAATCATGGATGCGGCGCATCTTTTTGCCTGCAAAATTTTTTGTATTTTGTTGATTGTTTTTGTACCGATATCCGTATTGAATTCACATCTGAAAAGTTCCGTAAAATGGATACAAACAAAATCCCCGAAATGATTGTATTGTCAGACAGCTTACTGAATCTATGAAAAAAAGCGATTTAGGCGCTACAACACCGGCGGATATCGTGTCACAGAGAATGAAGGAGAAATATGCAATAATGTGGGAGAAGTCTTTCGCTCTTCAATATTGAGAAATCAGTATCAAAATGTCACATCTCTATGTTAATAATCAAACAGTACCTTTAAGCATTTGCAAACAAAACTTCTCAATAATTTCTGCACTTTTTCATCAAGTCCGGTCTGCGAAAGGTAATTTACATTCGTAGTTTATTAATAGATAAATTTTTTGTTATATGTTAAAATATATAGTGAATACAGTCATCTCTTATATTTTGTCATGGAGGCATACTTTATGGGACAACGATTAACATGGGAGCAAA
>CAZKOR010000208.1:0-6694 GCA_964554405.1 uncultured Bacteroides sp.
AGAAATAATATTGCGGTATGGAAACTGACTCTTTCCAACAGCCAGAAAAATGCCAATAAAGAAAACCGCCTGATGGATGCTTATATCGGGGCGGAAGACGGAAAACTTTATGAATTTTATGTCAGGACACCGTTACTGTGGGAAGATATTGATACGGATAAAGTGATAGAAGAATGGAGTAATTATATGGGACTTGGTACGCCGCAGCCGTATGAGTCGGATAACCCTTTATTGGAAACAACGCCTTATTTTAAGAAATATGTATTTCCGGGGATGGGCGATACCCGGACGATAGTAACGGTAGGATTTTATGAAGGAATTAATGAGTTGTTTTTGAAGATATCAATGTAGGGCGCCGATTTTTGCTGCGTGCAGGCGCAGAATCTTCCATACAAAAATCGTGCGCATCCCCCCGGAGGGGTATAGCAAACGGCATTTGTCGTTTGCTATCAGGTCAATCTTCCTGCAAGCGGAAAACGACACGCCATTCCCCTTTTATAAGCTCTCCGGAATCATGGAAAATGCCATACATGGAATAATCCGAAATGTCATCTATATCTTCCACATACCAAAATTCGTAAAACTGATAGCTGGTATCCCCGACATCCTCATGCCAGCTTACACTATGGTCTTCATACCTTTCTTTTCCGGTTGAATCTGTCAGAAACAACTGAACATGTCTGTCGGAACTCCAGTTATCGCCCATGCACATCTGAACACGCAGAACACCGTCCATGTATACGATACCCGTTAGCGTAAAATCATCCGCGGCACAATCAGCAGCTTTCGATAAGTCTAACACATTTGTTTTTGGTCTGGGGTCTTCTTGTGTAGCGGGAATATCCTTCAAAAAATCCGGCAGCATATCCTCAGTCATAGGTCCGCCGCTGCCGCTCAGTGTCACACTCTTGGTATCCGCAGTGTAAACAATTTCTGACAAATCAACGTCTTTCGTGATGCTGTACTTATCACATAGGATTGAGTATGCTGAAAACTGAAGTTTGCCGGACTGATACGCATTGTCTGCCTGGACATCCACCAGAAAATATGCTTTATCGTCATTTTCATCATACGTCAAAAAATGGCATCCCCCAATGATACTGTCATTTGTGTAATCGGATAAGTTGTAACTGTCATATAAATCCATCTCACCATGAACCAAATCCTGTGTACTGTCCTTTGCATCGCTCAGTGAAATAATAATTTCCGCTTCGTTTCCATTCAGATTGACAGCTTCTACCTGCATCGTAATTCCCTGACTGGTACTGCTTTTTTCAATCGGAACAAGCCGGTCTGCCATTTCAGGCGACAGATAGTCTACAACTTTATAAAACGCCGGAATATACGCTGCAAAGACTGGCACCGCTATCGCAAAACACAGTACTGCCGCCGCTGCCGCGAGTGATACTTTCACGGCAATCTGATTCCGAACAGGGGGCTTACTGTTCGCTCTTGCTTTGTTTATCGTGTCCGCTACAAGTTCCTGTGACGGGGTGATTGTACTATATGCTTTCTTATATCTGTTTTCAAACATAAAAATCATCTCCTTCTTCATTCAGCCATCTTTGCAATAATTTTCTTGCCCTTGTCAGTCTTGTTCTTACGGTAGATGCTTTTGACTTTGTGATTTTTGCTATTTCTTTAATGGACAGTTCTTCATAGTAAAATAAGTGAATGACAACACGGTACTTTTCCGGAAGCTGTTTTACAATTTCAATCAAAAGCTGGTTTTCGTTCCCGATTTCACAGGCTGTCTCTTTTTCCAATACATCCTTTTCCAATACACTCCTTCTTTGTATCCATGGAGATTTCCAAAAGTTTTTACAGCAATTGATTGTTACCCGCATAAACCATGCTTTTTCATGTTCCTCACTGTCGAATACCGGCGCTTTGCGTACATAGCGCAGGAAAACTTCCTGATAAATATCATCCGCATCAGACTGTGCCTTGACAAGAGAATAAGCTAACCTATAGACTGTTTCTGAGTTTCGCTTGATTACTTCCTCAAATATTTTTTCTCTATGCATAGATTTCATTTTGTACCTCCTTCACTAGAAATACAATATAGAACTGCAAAAAGCTACACTGTTTTTGAAAATGATGCAAAAATGATGCAAAAATGATGGAACTATGATGCAGAAATGATGAAACTTTGATGCATACCTCGTGTAAGATTAAATTACGAGGTTAAGAAAGGAGCATCAATATATGCACGAAAGAAATTCCTATTTAACAATATATGGTAGACGGTATCAGAAAAAAGAGAGACGGATAAAAATCGGGAAGCGCATTTTATCTGTCGTGATGGCGGTGCTTTTTGTTATTGTTGCTGTTGTTACGGTACATAGCATACCGATGGGGGAAGTGCAGGCTTCGCCGGAAGCAGACATTGTACCGGAGGCAGAGGAATCGGGGGTAATAATAGAATATGACAATGCTGTCATAAAAGAAAAGATAGACGAGCTGTATTTGACGAGAGAAAAAACAGCGCCGCTTATTTTTATAGATGCAGGTCATGGCGGTGCAGATGCAGGATGTTCCAGAGACGGCGTGGAGGAAAAGACAATCAATCTGGCAATCGCTAAACGGGTAAAAACACAGTTGGAATCTTTGGGATATGATGTTATGATGTCCCGGGAAGATGATACCTACATAACAAAAGAAGACAGAGTAAAACTTGCCAATGCAGCGCATGCGGATATTTATGTGAGCATTCATCAGAATGCTACGGAAGACGGAGACGATATTAACGGCATGGAAGTGTGGTATGACGGAACAGATACCTCGCGTGATAATAAGAAGCTGGCGCAGCTTATCAGACAGCAGACATCCATCGCTACGGAAGCTGCAGAAAGGGTATTACGCGGAAATGCCGATTTTCATGTAACGGGAAGCACGACGATGCCGGCGTGTCTGATTGAAACAGGATTCCTTTCCAATGATGAAGAACGGAACAAGCTTGTCACTGAAGAATATCAGGAGAAAATTGCAAACGGAATTGTACAGGGAATTGAATATTATTTTCATCCGAAGACAATGTATTTGACATTCGATGACGGTCCATCCGAAGAAAATACGGCAAGGGTGTTGGATGTTTTAAAAGAAAGAAATATCAAAGCAACCTTTTTTCTGATAGGTGAAAATGTAGGGCTGCATCCGGAAATGGCAAAGCGTATTGTAGAAGAAGGACATGCAATAGGGATTCATAGCAATACGCACAATTATGAAAATATCTATGAAAGCGTGGAAAGTTTCATGCAGGACATAGAAACAGCGCGTCAGACAATTTATGAGGTGACAGGCGTAGATACAACGCTCGTTCGTTTTCCTGGCGGCAGTATCAATGCCTATAACAAAGAGGTAAGTGAAGCTATTATCGAGGAAATGACAAAACAGGGCTATGTTTATTTTGATTGGAATGCGAGCCTTGGAGATACAGTGGCAGATGCAGTGCCGGAGCAGCTGATTGCCAATGGTGTAGACACGACGCTCGGAAGAAAAAGGGTAGTTATGCTGGCACATGACGTCGTATATAACACGGGAATCTGTCTGAATGATTTACTGGACAGGCTGCCGGAATATGAGATGAAAGTTATTGATGCGGATGTGGAACCGATACAATTTTAAATAACAGGATGCTAAAATTGACCATCTCCCTCGCCTGCATATTGCATTATGAGATTTTTCTGATAAAATAGAGATTATTATGAAAAAGCGAGGAGAAATGAGTATGAAGAACATAGCAATCACTGACACGATTCATTATGCAGGTGCGGACGATAAGACAATTGATTTATTTGAGAGCCAGTATGTGGTGCCGAATGGCGTATCCTATAATTCCTATGTTATTATGGATGATAAAATTGCAGTTATGGACAGCGTGGATGCAAGAGCGGAGAAAGAGTGGTTTGAAAATCTGAATAACATATTGGGCGACAGATTGCCGGATTACCTTGTGGTATCTCATTTGGAACCGGACCATGCGGGAAATATTCAGAAGTTTATGGAAAAATATCCGCAGGCACAGATTGTTGTCAATGCGAAATCTCTTAGTATGCTTCCCCAGTTTTTTACATTGGATATGAGCGGACGAAGCGTTGTTGTAAAAGAAGGAGATGAACTGAATCTCGGAACACATACGCTGACGTTTGTGATGGCGCCTATGGTACATTGGCCGGAAGTTATGGTGTCTTATGAAAAGACAGAGAAAGTCTTATTTGCAGCAGATGCCTTCGGAAAATTCGGTGCATTGGATACGGACGAAGACTGGGCATGTGAAGCGCGCAGATATTATTTTAATATCGTAGGAAAATATGGTATGCAGGTGCAGGCTTTACTGAAAAAAGCGGCTGCGCTCGACATCCAAATCATATGTCCGCTGCATGGTCCCATTTTAACTGAGAATCTGGATTATTATCTTGGAAAATATCAGACATGGAGCAGTTATGAGCCGGAGGATAAAGGAATTTTAATTGCTTATGCATCTATACACGGAAACACGAAAGCGGCGGCAGAAAAACTGGCTGAACTTTTACAGGAAAAAGGTGCGGAAAAAGTAGTAACAGCAGATTTGGCGCGTGATGATATGGCGGAAGTGATAGAAGACGCTTTTCGCTATGACAGATTAGTGCTGGCGGCTGCGACCTATGATGCCGGTGTATTTCCCTGTATGGAAAGTCTTCTTGCACATTTAAAATCAAAAAATTACCAGAAACGTACTGTCGGTATCATAGAAAACGGCAGTTGGGCGCCTATGGCAGGAAAGGTAATGAAAGAAAGCCTTTCACAGATGAAAGAGATTACCATATTAGAGCCGATGGTGACAATCAAATCCACTTTGAATGAAACCTCCGAAGCGCAGCTTGAACAGCTTGCACAGGCGCTTTTGTAAATCGGAATTTTATGGAGACAATCAAAAATGCAGAAAGTTATAGTCATTGGTTGTCCTGGCAGTGGGAAAAGTATATTTTCAAAAGCATTACATAATGCCACAGGACTTCCGCTCTACCATTTGGATATGATGAAATGGAATGCTGACGGAACAAATGTGTCAAAAGACACTTTTATGGAGCGACTGTATCAGGCATTGAATAAGGAATCTTGGATTATTGATGGAAATTATGCTTCAACTATGGAGCTTCGTATGCAGTTTTGCGATACGGTTTTTTTCCTTGATTATCCAACAGATATCTGTATTGCCAGCATTAAATCCAGAAAAGGTAAGGAACGGACAGATATACCATGTATAACACTTGAAGATGAAGATCATGAATTTGTGGAATTTATCAAGGATTATAACTCTGTAAGCAGACCTGCGGTGATGGAATTATTGCGCAAATATTCTCACAAACACATTATCATCTTTGAGAACAGAAATGATGCTGACGAGTTTCTCTCTCAAATAGTATGACTTTTTCAAAAAGGGAGAAATTTTTTGTTTCTGAAAATGATTGACAGTTTGTATTTTCGGTAATATTATAATAGTAGAAGTGGAAACTTCTGTTTGAGGGGTTCGTCAGATGTACCTGTCTAAAAAAAGCTGAAGAAATTGTGAGGGGTTCGTCAGATGCACCTGTCTAAAAAAAGCTGAAGAAATTATCGGGAACCAAATGGTTCCCGCTTTTACGTTAAGGAGAATTATGGGATTTACACTTTGTTATGTAAAAAAGAGTTATTTTGAAGAACATAAAGATTTTATAAGAGTTTTGGATATTGGAAATGTAAATAAGCAGTCAAAAAGGACTCATTTATGTATTAAAATTGAATTGGATGAAAATTCTTTCTATATTCCGTTACGGAATAATCTGGGAGCAGAAATAAGGAAATTTGGCAGAATTGGACATTCCGTTCCGTCAGAAAAGAGAAAAAATGCAGGATTGGATTTTCGTTATGCTCTGATTATAAATAATCCGATTTATATTGAAGTACAGACAGAAAGAAAAATACCTGCTTCACAGTATAAATGCATCCAAAGAGACTATAATCTTATTCGGACAGAGTTTGAAATCTACCTACGGGGTTATAGAAAGGCCGCTCAAAAAAACAGAATAGAAAAAGAGCCTTTATATCGAGAATCAAGCTTGATAAACTTTCATAAAGAGTTAGGTCTTTAATTTTTTTGATAATTAAAGACAGGATTAGCATTCTCTATCAACCGCCAGTAAATTTATCATGGAAATAATCTCGTTCTGCATATCCTCAACTGTTTCAATTCGGATTCTTCCAATTTGCTTCCTTGTCATTTCATAATCAATATCGGGGAATATTTTTTCCATAAAACTATTTGTTTCAGGCGACGCACCTAGTAAGGCTGTTACGAGGGAAACAGAGTCAAATTGTTTTAATGCTTCTTTCAATTCATTTTCAGGTATCGTAGAAAGTTGTTCAAAATCCGTTATTCTCTGTGGCTGTATTTCAGGTTCCAATATATCATTTATGGTAATGTGATATAACTTGGAAAGTTTTAGCAAAGTCTCTAAATCGGGAATTGTTGTTCCTGTCTCCCACTTGGATACGGCTTGTCTTGAGATGTTTAATTTTTGTGCTAAATCATCCTGCGTATAACCGTGGTTTTTCCGTAAAAACTGTAAATATTTGGCTGTCATATTTGTATTCATAAAATTCACTCTCCTTGAGTTTATTATAAAATATATGCGAAGAAGAGGAAAGAACTTGATAAGCGCAAAAAAGCAAA
>CAZKOR010000209.1:0-6568 GCA_964554405.1 uncultured Bacteroides sp.
GCAGAGGACTGAAAATCCTCGTGTCACTGGTTCGATTCCGGTTCTGGGCATTTTGATAATAATTTTAAACTATATAATTCATATTTTATTTGCGGGTGTAGTTCAATGGTAGAACACCAGCCTTCCAAGCTGGATACGTGGGTTCGATTCCCATCACCCGCTCTTTTTATTTCTGTGATTTAAATAGTATAAACAACCATTTAGCGAAACTTGATAAGTTAAAAACTGCATGGTAGAATATAATAAAATCAGGATGGAGAAGGAATTTGTGATAAAAGAAATAAACGGATATACTGTCGAATGGGATGCGGAAAAAAATGAAATAAATAAGAAAAAGCATGGTATTTCATTTGAAGCAGCGGCATTGGTATTTGCAGATGAGCATTATCTTGAATTGTACGATGATGAACACAGCATTAATGAGGACAGGTATATTGCAATCGGTTTGGTAGAAGATATTCTTTTTGTAGTGCATACCATGCGGAATGAAAACGTGAGAATGATTTCCGCACGTCTGGCGACGAATCAGGAAAGGAGATTTTATTATGACAGTCAACGTTCGGATATATAAAGGGCAAAAGCCAACGGAAGAACAACGTATGGAGATAAGAGAGGCTGCAAAACGAGTACCGCTTTATGATGAAGATGCTCCGGAGTTATCAATGGAACAGATGCAGCGTTATAGAAAAGCGGCAATTAATAAAAAAACAAAAACAGCAGTTACTCTGGAGCTTTCCAAAGAAAATATGGACAAAGCCCATTCTTTTGGAAAAGAATACAGAACTGTGCTAAGTCGCCTTTTGGAATTGGCTATGGACGACAAAGACTTAATTAGAAAAGCGCAGATTTAAAATGCAATTCAAATAAAGACAGGGTAAAATTATCCTGTCTTTAATATTATAGGTCATTATCATAATTAAGGAGGGATAGAAATATGGCAGTAGGAATATTTGATTTTTTTTCAGTATGTCTTGCAAGAGGTGTGTCTTTCAGGATCATTTTACCAAATGATTTGCCGGAAATGTGGAAGGAGGGGAATCCCCATTTACAGCGTCCCACAAAGACACTGGTACTTCTTCACGGATATTCCGGAGCTTATGCGGACTGGATGAACAGCAGCCTGATCCACGATCTGGCAAATAAGTATAATCTGGCAGTCATCTGCCCGTCCGGAGAGAACAGCTTCTATCTGGATGGCAAGGAGACGGGAAGAAAATATGCTACATATGTGGGTGAGGAATTAATACAGTATGCCAGAAAAACGTTTGGGCTTTCAGACAAAGCGGAGGATACCTTCATAGGCGGGCTGTCTATGGGCGGATTTGGGGCGATTCATACCGGATTGCAGTTCAATCATACTTATTCTAAAATATTTGCATTGTCTTCTGCCTTGATTACTCATAATGTGGAGAAGATGACACCGGGGTTTGATGACGGAATTGCAAATTATGATTATTATAAATTAATGTTTGGGGAACCTTCGGAATTACCTTCCAGTGTTAATAACCCGGAGGAACTGGTGCGCAGGCTCTTGAAAGCAGGTGATATGATCCCTGACATTTATATGGCTTGCGGTACAGAGGACTTTCTGTTAAAGGAAAATCATATTTTTCGGGATTTTCTTCTGGAACAGGGAGTGAGACTGACATATCATGAAAGCGCCGGGATTCATGATTTTGTATTTTGGAATCAATATTTGGAACCTGCCATTAAGTGGCTGTTGGACTGTGGCGAAGAAAAGGAATGATTATAAGAAGAATTTTTAGCAATGGGTTATGAGAAATTGAAATAGAAGGGAATTTATTGCATGAAAGAACATAAAAAAGATAAACATAGTCCGGTACACGCCCCCATTCCCGGTTTGGGGCTTAGAAGTATAAAGACTGCTTTTGCGACAATGCTTACAGCGCTTCTCTATGCGCACTTTCCGAATTCCAATCCGACTTTTGCCTGTATTGGAGCAATTTTCGGCATGGGAGTAAACATGGAGGATTCCAAGCGCAGCGGGGGGAATCGCTTTTTCGGAACTATCATTGGAGGTTTCATTGGTTTGGGACTTTTTAAAGTGGAACATTTGATTTTTCCGGAGGGCAATTATTGGATGAAAGTGGTAATGGTTTTTCTGGGAATAATTATATTGATTGCTTTATGTGTTCGTTTTCACTGGCCGGGCGGGGTACAGCCGGGCGGAGTGGTATTGTGTATCATTCTTTTTAACACACCGCCTAATTATATTAATTATGCGATTGACCGAATGATAGATACGGGTGTAGGCGTGATAATTTCCCTGTTGGTAAATTATGAATTCTCTAGAAACCGGGTGGAAACATGGTTACATATGAAAAACAGTAAAGAAGCGGAAGCAGAAAACGGGGAGACAGTGACAACTGACGGAGAAGAAAATTCTAAGTAGGCGGCAGCCTACTTAGAATTATGGAATTTTACTTTCTTATTACAATTGCATCTTTCAGATATTCAGGATATTTTTCCCCAAATTCTTTATATTCCTCTTCTTCCGTAATCCAGAGAATAATCGGGTATTCTTTGATGCCCAGGCGGTTGCATGCCTCTAATCTGTGATTCCCGTCATTTAATTCAAAATCATGGTCCACATAATGGGCAATCAAAGGCGGCATATCTTTTTCTGTCTGGAGTGCCTGCTGCAATTTCCCGACTTGTATTTCAAACCAGTCTGCATCCACCTGATATCTCATATTGCTTTCCGGTCCGCAGCAACGATGCAGCAAAGAAAGCGGTATGGTAATCGGTCCGATAAAATAACGGTCAAATAATTTAAGACCGTCTGAAAATGCCTGATTATGTCCTTCGGCATACAGATAAGTATGAATCCATTCGTCAATTTTTCCGGCTTCTGCATATTCTTTTGCAGATGATAAAGAACAACTATAGTCCAAGAGTTTATCCTCCTTTTTGGCGTAAATAATTTTTTTGATGGTTTCAACCGAAAGATGAAATGTCTCTGCCAACTGTTCCACATCGGCGCCTGCATGGAACTGCCTTTTGATTTCGAGATTGCGTTCAAGCAAATACCGCTGATATCCTGATGTCTCTCCCCACGCCTTTTTTTCTTTCCCGGCAGGGATATAGATTAATTCACCAGAAACATACTTTTGTATTTGATTTAACAGATTTTCCGGAAAAATATCTCTTGCATTTTTGTATTTCATCGTTTTCCACCTCACAATACAGACTATAGCATATGTTTATCCATAAAGATATTACCTGAATGCTTATAAATGTTTTTATCTTACTTTTCGCAATTTTTTACAATTCAAATTTTATGCTTATAGATATGATGTAGGCAGGCAGATAAATTGTCAAAAAATTAGAAAGGAAGTGTTAAGAATGGATGATAAAAATCTGTTTCAAAAATTTAATGAGGAAGGAAAACTGCTTTTGCCGAATGCAACAGTCGCGTTTGACAGTATTCCGTGGTCTAAGCATTCTGCTTTTGAGGGTGTGGAGTTAAAACATATTATTACATCCGAAAAGACAAACGGGCAGTTCAGTTTCCATCTTGTAAGGATAGCGCCCAATAAAAAAATTGGTAATCATATCCACGAGAAACAATTAGAAACGCATGAAGTGATTGCGGGTGCGGGCGTATGTGTAAACAATGGTGTGAAACTGCCTTATGAGACAGGAGTAATCTCTATATTTCCCACAGGAGTGCCGCATGAGGTCATGGCAGGGGATGACGGGCTTTATCTGTTCGCAAAGTTTATGCCGGCTTTGTGTTAATTGCCACAGCCTAAATCATCGCTGTAAAGCAACGATTTTTTATATGTTAAAGGCGGCAGTCCGACATGTTTCTTGAATTGTTTGATAAAGTGGCTTTGGTCGCAAAATCCTGTGGTTAAAGCCACTTCGGTTATCGTATCGGTTTGGTGCAGTAAACGCTGTGCCTTACGGATACGGTTTTGTATTTGAAATTGATGTGGCGTAAGCCCTACTTCCGCTTTAAAGTTTCTGATAAAGTGGTATTTGCTGGTGAAAGATTTTTGTGCCATTTCTTCAACACTGAGTTTATTTTCCGGATATAATTCCAATTGTTTTTTTAAGTCATCAATAAATGGACTTTGATTGTCAGGGCGGCAGACAGAATAATCTGTAAATAAGTTCAGGCGGTTCAATAGCTGTTGTATCTGGTACTGATTGATTTTCTCCGCAGTCAAAGTATCTGTCAGTAAAGTTACAATATGATTTCCTATGATGTCCATGGCATACTGTATCATCACATTTTTATCAATACATAAACTTAGCAAAGTATAGTTTTTATGTGCTGAAATGCTATGCGGCATATAAGGCGGGATAAGAAATGTTTCGTTTTTCTTATATATTTTGGTTTCCTGATTAGTAGTTAAGGAAATAGAGCCGTCTAATATAATACCGATTGTCAGTACGGAAACATGATTATGCAGCGGATAGGATATTGTTGAATTACTGCAGAAAATCAATTCAATTCCTAATCCGGAATTGTATAGATATCGTATATTATTTGATGTCATAGGTTCTCATCTCCCCATTCGTTCAATAGTCGAAATACTTATCTGTGAGCAGTATAATACTTTTATTTTCCAAAATCAATGTACATAAAAATAGAACGTGGTGTAGGATATCATTAGCACATGCTATACTTAACATTATAAAATTTTTTTAAAATGCGACATTTTGCCAAGATAAATCGTATCTATAGTGGAGGTGAAAGGTCAGAATCTGAAATTCTGACCGCGTCCTCAGCGCAAAACGCTTCGGAAAGGAGGAAAATAATGGATTCTTCATTAGTAATGGATGAAGAAATTGAAAAAATTTATAATCGTCAGTTTGATACGGTCTACCGTGTCTGCTTTTCTTTTATGAAAAATGCAGAAGATGCGGAAGATATGGTGCAGGAAACTTTTTTGAAGCTGATTTCATGTAGAAAGCAGTTTGAGTCGGAAGAACATGAGAAGGCATGGCTTATTGTAACAGCGTCTAATACCTGTAAGGATGAGCTGAAACGGTGGAAGCGAAGAATGGAAAATATCAGGTTATTATTCCAAGAGGAAAATGCTGTCCCAAAAGAAGAAAACAAAGTCCTGGAATGGGTGATGGCTCTTCCCGTCAAGTATAAACAGGTTATTTATCTGTATTATTACGAGGGTTATCGCACAGCGGAAATTGCAAGTATGTTGCACTGTTCGGAATCAACGGTACGAAATCAATTGCTAAGAGGGAGGAGAATTTTAAAAAATAATAGTGTATATCATGCGAAATCAGGGGTTGTTTTGGCTGCGGTTTTGGCGGGGAGTCTGTTCGTGGCAACAACGGCATATGCCATTTATACTTATGGATTACGCGACCTTCATATGGGGAAAGATACTGTTTTGGATTTATCCAAACGGGAGGAATTACCGGAGGAAGTATCTGAAAAAGATTTCCCCAAAAAAGAAGTGGATATTATTACGTTAGGCGGGATAGCCGGGACTCCGGAGTACAGCGCCTGCAGCGAATGGAGGGCGTTTCTCGATGAGTATGATGCGGATGGGGAAATACTCTCGGAGATCGGAAACGGTTTCGCAGGCTTTGAGGAATACGAACTTGTCTATAATTGTTATACGCAGGATATGGTGGATAAGGTAGATGAGATTTGCGAAAAGTATGAATTATCCAAACTGCAAGGATTAACTATTGCGGACGATTATGCTGATTTGTGCAGACAGACAAATATCGGAGATTTCTGTGCAGGTGCAGAGGAAAATGTGAGATGGGATTTCGGCGGCGCTAATCTGTACGATGACGGATCATTTGCTATGGATGGCAGAGTGATATGGAAAGGTCCGGCTGAATCCAAATTGCTATGTGTAGCAGATTATCAATTCGGACGGAGCATGAAAGGTTCTTTTAATCCTTTTACGCTGAATGTGGGTGCGATAGAGGATTATCATGAATGGGAGTATTCGTCTGAAAGCGGGCAGAGCGTGCTGCTGGCAAATAGCAGCCTAAAAGCATTAATTATTGCAGAAAGGGATAATTCGTTTATCGTAGTAAATGTTCTGGGCGATTTGTTCTCGGACACACTTGAGATGAGTGATGAAACGCTGGAAGAATTGGCGGACCTTTTTGATTTTTCGGCGATACCGTAAAAAATAGAGAGGAGAAGAAGTACAAAATGATAAAGAAAAAAGTAATGATTATTTTGATTGCGGCAATGGTAATGATGGGAAGTCTGACGGCGTGCCAGAAAGCAGAGGATAAGATAGATAATAGTGTCGGGCAGACAGAAGGAACACCGGAAGAAGCGTCAGGAGAGATAACAGTTGAGACCGGGGTATCCGGTTCAGAGCAGGAGAGGGTGTCTCAGGAAAGCAGCGTCTTGTTAGAATTCCTTACGGATAGTCCGGAATATAAGGCAAGTGCAGAGTGGTGGGAGTTTTACAATGGATATGATACAGATTTCGCGATTCTTGAGCAAGTCGGAAACGAGCCGGTGGACCCGGATTATGAATATGAAGCATATTGTTGTTATTCGCCGGAGATGGAAGAAAAGATAGACGAAATCTGTGAA
>CAZKOR010000210.1:0-1574 GCA_964554405.1 uncultured Bacteroides sp.
ACAGGAGAAAGCGCAAATGTATATAAGGCAGATGATTATTCAGAGGATAATCCGCGCTATCTTGTAAAAGGAATCGACAAAAACGGAAATGAATATGAGCAGACAATAGATGTAAGCAAGGTGAACCCCAATAGCTGCTCTTACACGGAGATGCTTGCGTTAAATGCGCATACCGGGAATAAATCAGACAGCAATTTCCTTAGCATGGCTATCATGAAAGATAAAGCAGGTACTGCTTCCTGCCATGAAAAAGCCGATTATCTCTCAGCAGCATATGCGCTTATGAATGATATGAAAACTCTTGGGAATTGGGACGGGTATCTGCGGTATGACAAATGGATTAATGATATTCTGACTTTTTGTAAAAATGAAAATATAACAAAGCAGACAAAAGAATACTCGATGAAAACGGAGACATCCAAACCCAATGACGGGGTTTTGGGCATTGGATTTTTACATGAAAAAAACAGCAATATGCATTATGGAATGTGCGCTAAGTATGCGGAAGATTATTCAGAGGATAATCCGGTGATTAAAGTAAAAGTGACAAAGCCAAATGGAAAGGAAGAATATAATATCAATATCAATGATGTTGATCCGAGAAATGCGACAGAGATAGAAATGTTCGCATTATGTAATTATGCCGATGCAAAAGGAATGGGAAGCGGCGGTACGTTTGGAAGCTGGCATACATTAAATTACTATCGGGACAATGCTATACATAACGGATATTTTGAATTGACAGACGGAACGGATTCTTTTAAAAGTGTGAAGCAGGACTGGATGAAAATGGTTCAAACAATGATGAAAGATTATATGAATGCTGGATTATACAAACAATCCTTAGATGGAAATAGATTGTTAGGTTTATTTTCAATGAAATGGTGATATTGGAAAAGTGTTGGAGGGAAAAATGAGCATTAACGGAATCGGTGCGGGTTATCCTGCATGGCATGAAACAGGAATGTTAAAGAAGCATAATAATTCGGGAGCAGGTTTTGCAGACAGCATGGCTGATGCAGGCATGGCAGGAGCTTTTTCATCTCAAAAAACAAATACCCGGAAGGCAGGACAGAACGTGATACTTGAGGCATACCGGGCATCTATGGGAGTAAATAATGTGAAGCCTGCCTATGAAAAACATGAATCCGAGAATTATACAATTGTTCCGGATAATGAGAGCGGATGTTTTGACATTTACAATAAACAGGGAGAAAAGTTAGGCGTGTTTAACTATTCTGATATCAAAATCAGGCAGGACAGTGCAACGGGAAAACAGCTTTTGATTTCGGAACATGGAACTATGTCTTATGATGTTTTGGTAATGGATAACGAACTGAAAGAAGCTCTGCAGAATGTCATGGGTGTCCGCACGCTGGAAACGGAAACTTTACAAGGATATACCTTAAAAACACATTCCGGCACAGGGATTCAGTACATAGTAAAAGACGGTGAAGAAGGCAGGGGCGGTAAAACTCTTTTGCAAAGTGAAACCGACAGAAAGCGGTTTGAAGAATTAGCCGAAACGTATTTTAATAAATACCCCAACTTAATTGAGAGTAAAGAAGAAGCCT
>CAZKOR010000210.1:1674-6537 GCA_964554405.1 uncultured Bacteroides sp.
TCCCCCTGTTCTTATTGACAAAGGCAAAGAAAAGAGAGTATACTGAAATCGGGATAATAGCTGTCGTTTATCGGCAGCTGATTTTTGATATCACAAGTTAGCATAAACTAACCAGAAATGGGGAAAAAGAAAATGAAAAAAAGAAAAACAAGAGGAATTGGTATTCGGGCTAAAATTATACTTCCGACAAGTATAGTAATCGTTTTATTGTGTACGGTTATGGGTATAAATTCATATCAGCGCATAAAAGAGGGGCTGGTTGCTATGGGTGTTGAGGAAGCGCAGATGGCGGCAGTCATTGCTACAAAAGTTATCGATGCGGAACAGATAGTGGAACTATCGGCAGAGAAAATAGGGAGCGAGGAATATAATGAATTGTTCAATGCCATGCTTGGCATTAAAAAAGACTGCGGCATTCAATATCTGTATACTTTATATACGAATGGTGAAAAGGTATATTACGGAGTTGATGCGGATGATACGGATAGAGTCAATGATTATGGAGCCGTTTTTGAGGTATCATATCAGGAATTAAAACCTGTTTTTGACGGTGAAATGTTTGTGCAGGATTATATTGATTCTACTGATGATGGTGATTTGATTTCAGCATATATGCCGCTTGTTGACAGCAATGGAAATGTAGTAAGTATCGTCGGATGTGATTATGATGCGTCCGGCGTAATGGCGCGTTTGGATTTGGCATTAGCGCGGGTGATACAGATTTCTCTTATTTGTTTGGTGATTGCTTTGGTGATTCTCTATGTTTTGGTAGACAAAGTGATAAAAAGACTGCGTAAAGTAGACGATAAAATATATGAACTGGTGCATAACGAAGGCGATTTGACACAGACGCTGGATGTCCATACAGGCGATGAGATGGAAATGATTGCAGACAATGTCAATGAACTGCTTCAGCACATCAGGAAAATAATGCTGAATATATCTGAAAATGCAGAGCATTTAAAAGAGTCTTCCCGCAAGGTGTCAGATAGTCTGGTAAATGGCGAGACGGAAATAACCGGTGTTTCTGCCGTGATGGAGGAATTGAGTGCGGCAATGGAGGAATCCAACGCATCTTTGGAGCAGGTTAATGAATCAATCAAGCAAATATTTGGTTCAATAGAGAATATTTATGCACAGGCAGAAAACGGAAGCGTTTCTTCTGACGGAATTATGAAAACGGCTTCAGAAGTATATAACCGTGCAGTAGAAGAGAAACAGAGTGCTACGCTCCAAGCTGCCAATATGGCGGAATCCGTTCAGCAAAAAATAGAAAAATCGAAAGATGTGGAGAGGATTAGGGAACTTACCACTAACATTATTAATATTACTGAGGAAACCAATCTTTTAGCATTAAATGCAAGTATCGAAGCTGCGCGGGCAGGAGAATCAGGAAGAGGCTTTTCAGTGGTGGCGGATGAGATTGGAAAACTGGCAGCCAATTCAGCGGCATCTGCAGCAGAGATTCAGAATGTGACCGATGAAGTAATTCAGACAGTGGACGAGCTGGCGGCAGAGGCGGAGGGAATGATTCGATTCATGAATGAGACTGCGATGGGCGGCTATGAAAAGCTTCTGGAGACCAGTGAGAGCTATCAGAGTAATGTCGGCAACATGAATGAGATGATGCAGAACTTCACAGAGGAAAGCAGGCAGTTGAAGATGCGGATGGATACAATCAGAGAGGCTTTGGAAGATGTAAAAACTGCAGTGGGAGAGAGCGCAGTAGCCGTATCGAACGTAGCGGAGACGGCAGTAAGCCTTGCAGACAATGTCAAAGGGATAGGAAAAGAAGCGGATTTCAATTTGGATATTGTTGACAGATTGAATGGCGAAGTAGGAAAGTTTAAATTATAAGAGATGGAAGAGTTTCATGAAAAAATTAAGTGAAAGAACAGCAGGATTTACCGATTCCGTGATACGGAGAATGACAAGAATATCCAATCAATATGGAGCCATAAATTTGTCGCAGGGATTTCCGGATTTTGACCCGCCAAAGGAGATTACGGATAGACTTGCCGAAGTGGCAGGAATCGGTCCGCATCAATATGCGCTGACATGGGGAGCACAGAATTTCAGGGAAGCGCTTGCGAAAAAGCAGGAGCATTTCTATGGAATGAAAGTTGACCCAAATCAGGAAATCGTTGTGACATGCGGGAGTACGGAGGCGATGATGGCGGCAATGATGTCAGTCTGCAATCCGGGTGACAAGGTTGTCATATTCTCGCCTTTTTATGAAAATTATGGTGCAGATACGATATTGTCAGGTGCAGAACCAATCTATGTTCCGCTAAAGCCGCCGGCATTTGATTTTGACGGAAACGAGCTGGAACAGGCGATGAAACAGCCGGGAGTGAAAGCGCTTATCCTGTGTAATCCCTCGAATCCCTGTGGAAAAGTATTTACGGAAGAAGAATTGAAAACCATTGCGGAACTTGCAATAAAATATGACATATATGTCATAACAGATGAAGTATATGAGCATATTGTGTATAAACCGCACAAACATACCTGTATAGCTGCATTGCCGGGAATGAGAGAGCGGACGATTATCTGCAATTCTTTATCCAAAACGTATTCTATTACCGGATGGCGTTTAGGATTTGTAATTGCGTCTCCGGAAATCACAGACCGTGTGAAAAAAGTGCACGATTTCCTGACGGTAGGAGCGGCAGCGCCTTTGATGGAGTCGGCGGTCGTAGGATTAGAATTTCCCGATTCTTATTATGAAGGTCTGCGGGAACATTATACGCATATGAAAAATCTGTTTACGAATGGGCTAAAGGATATCGGACTTTCCTTTACGAATCCACAGGGTGCGTACTATGTGTTGGTGGATATCAGTGAATATGGTTATAACGATGACATTCTTTTCTGTGAAGATTTGGCACGAAAAGTGGGAGTCGGCGCAGTTCCCGGCTCAAGTTTTTTCAAGGAGCCGGAGAACCGCTATATCCGTTTCCATTTTGCCAAACAGGATGCTACGTTAAATGCCGCATTAGAGAGGCTTGCGGATATTCATACTAAAATGAATCAATGTTAAAATTTTCATATCACCTTGCATATTTATCCCTGTATTCACTCGGCGAATAGCCGGAATACTTTTTAAATACTCTTGAAAAATGGCTTTGCGAAGAAAAACCAAGATAATTGCCGATATTTAAAAGAGGTTTTCCCGAATAGCAGAGGAGGCGTTTTGCTTCTTCTGTTTTTTCTTTGAGGATAAAATCGGTTAACGACAGCCCTGTTTCTTCCTTGAATTTTGCGGAAAGATAGGGACGGCTGAGGTATAGATGCCTGGCGATGGCTTCGGCAGTGATGGCTTCGGAAATATGGTGCCTGATATAATTTGTCACTTGAATTGCCAGTGCCGATTCCTGCGAAGCATGTCGTATTTGTTCTACTTGTTCGGTATATTCCAGAATCATCCGATATTGCAGATTGGTAATTTGCTCCATACTGTCTAACAGTTCGCATTTCCGGATAAAGGCATCACTGAGGGAAAGGGCATCCTCCATATCCATACCACCTTTGATTGCAGCCCGGGAGGCAATAGTGGCGGCAACCACAAAGGTGTTCTTGCTCTGCCTTAATTGTTCATTTGCCATTGTGCCTGCCCGGACAGCCGGAGCGGTGGATATCCACTCTTTTAAGACGGCGGTATCGCCCTTACGGATGATGTTTTCAATGGTCTGTTCAATGGCAAGTGTGTTATGCGGTTCCTGTTGGAAATACAGGTCATCCGCTTCTGTTACAGGTTTTCGTTCCATGCTTTGAGACGCCAGCTCTTTTCTCAAACTTTGCTGCTCGGCATCATAAATGGCAATATCGGTCAGTTCCAGTTTTTCATCATTCAAAATATAGTTGACGACACAGAGCATCTGCATCACGCTTTCAAGCGGCATACGCACGATACTTTGCATTCCGGTCAGAAAAGTATCCAGTTCGTTCTGTGGGATATCCATGCGAAAAGCAAGTGTTTTCAAATCCTGTAAATTGTGGACAAGTTGTCTTGTTGGACCGACAACAATTTTATACTTTTCGGCATTGATGATGCCGTAATAGTTAAAATGGGGCGTGATAAAATAGCCGATATGTGTTGTAATCTCAAAAATAGGCTCCCGGTACAAAAACATAGGGTCTTTTGGAAGGTTTACAAGAGAATAGTTCATAATCAGATTTCCGTCATGGAATAAACGAATCGGAATTCCTGATAAGTTTCCGATAACGGTACAGATATATTTTAAGTCTATGTCTTTCAATTTGAATCTCCCATATTTACATAATCATTTTTAAATTGATACAAATATAACATATACCATACAGATATGCAAGAGATGAGAGGGGGGATTGTGGTAAAATAAAAATACGAAAATAATTAAAGGGGTTTCCGGCGTAAGGAGGTAGCAAGATGAAAACAAGCAAATTATTGGATGGAAAAGCATTTTCCAGCCGCATCCGCTCATCCGAAGTGACGAAAGGAGAAAGGTGGCTGGGTTATCTGGTCGGTCCTGCCGGTGCATTGCTGCTTAATGCGGTACTGGCATCATATCTGAATGTCTACTATACGGATGTATTAAAGCTTACGGGTGTATGGGGCGGTGCATTTTTGACAATGTTTCCCATTGTTTCAAAAATTATTGATGCTATTACCAACATAGTTATGGGGCAGGTGATTGACCGCACTCGTACGAAACAGGGAAAGGCACGTCCGTGGCTTTTGTTGTCGGCGCTTCTCCTTCCTGTTACCGGAATTTTATTGTTTACGGTACCGGGCGGTTCTGAGACAGTGCAGATTATATGGGTAATGTTGTCCTACAATTTGTTTTATTCCTTTGCATTTACCATTTACAACATGAGCCA
>CAZKOR010000211.1:0-6413 GCA_964554405.1 uncultured Bacteroides sp.
TATTTTCTTCATGTTCTGAATCATAGCATAGAAATTCTTAACAAGTCTTTAACTTTTGATGGAATTTCAAATTAGAAAAGCCCCGACAGCTATCATAGTAAGCATATCGAGGCTCAAAAGTAAATTACAGAATTTTAATCCGTTCCGGCAGTCCTTATTTCTTCAATTGGAATTGTGCAATTGTACCCATCAGCGTCTGCGCGCATTCTCCTAAATTCGACGAAATTGCAGAATTTTCCTCGGCGCTGGCTGCATTATCCTCTACCATTTCGCTGATTTTTGCAATACTTGCAGAAATTTCATCCGCGGAGTTTTTCTGTGTTTCCACAAAACTTACAATTTCACCGACTATCTGTGTATTATTAGCCGAAAACTCCGCACTCTCGGAAATTGTTTTATCTGTTTGCGCAACAAGTTCTTTTCCTTTTTCGACAGATGCCAGGGAATGTGCAATCACTTCATGTATCTTAGAGCTTGCCTGTGAACTGCTGGCCGAAAGTGTACCGATTTCATCGGCAACTACCGCAAATCCCCTACCGGCTTCTCCTGCTCTTGCTGCTTCTATTGATGCATTTAATGCGAGCAGATTGGTCTGGCTTGCAATCGCATTGATTTCTGTTACAAATCCGGCAATTTCATCATAGCAGCCTGCTATCTCGTCCATCGCCATAACAAGCTCATTCATTTCTGCATTTCCAACTGACAGGCGCTCATTTACATTATCCGTATTTGTTTTGATAGAAGTTGCAAGTTCGACAACTTTTTCCATATTATCTGTCAAATTCTTCATTTCCCTTGAAGCATCCATAACAGATTCACTTTGCATTGACGCCGCACTGGCAACATTTTCACTTGTTTCTGATAAGTTTTCCGAATATTGGAGTAATGTTGCCACCTGCTCATTTATTTCTGCAAAACTTTCATTCAGTACTTTCATAATACCAATCAGTGCAATTTCTATTTTTTCGTAGTCTCCCGTATACTCTCCATCAATACTGAAATTCAAATTTTTCTCCGAAATAGAAGTTACGGTATTGGTAATCTCCGAAATATAACGCTGCAGTCCTTTCATTGTATTATTAAGCGCTATAGACAATGCATTTACTTCCTGCGACTGTTCATCTACACGAAAAACGTAATCCAATTCACCTTCTGATATTTTGCTCACATTTGCTGCCAGTTCTTCAAGCGGTGAAAACATAGGACTAATTCCATTGTTCAGCTGCCGCTTTGCCCATTGCCCCAGAACAACACCCAATACGACTGTCAAAATAACAATCAAAACAATTACTACGATTATCCATGTAATGGAAATTACAGCTATCACATTCCACCCTGTCGTTTCCGCAGTATTACAGATTGCAAATTTTAACCCGCCGCTATAATCCCAAATCAGCTTGGTTGCTAACTTCTTTTCATATACGCTTTTGTATTTTCCGTTCAAAGCATCGGATACTGCCGTACTTTTTTCATTGCTCAGCGCAATATCATCATTTGGATGTGTTAAGATAATCCCTTCCTTTGATACTAAAAAAACATAATCCCCGCCGCTATACGAACTTTCAATCAGTGTGACCAGATCATCCATATACATATCCATGCCGGCTACACCAATAACAGAACCATCACTATATACCGCTTTCGAAAGCGTGATGCAGATATTTCCGGTTTGTTCATCTACGTATGGCTCTGTCACATATATTCCCTGTGTCTCTACTGCTCCCACGTACCATGCACGCTCAGATACTACAAAATCATCCGGCGGCAGCCATCCGCCTGACATGTATGTCATAATTCCATCTGAATAGATTACACCGTCCTGCTCTACACAGACATATACTGCCGATACATCATCATACTGTTCTACCAGCGTATCCACATATGCATAATAATCCGACTGCGCCGTTCCGGAAGAAGCCCCTGTTGCAACAGTATTGATAAACGCCATTTTTTCTGCCATAGTAGTGTCTATCTGCGAACTGTATAGCTGCACTTGCTTGCTATTATCTTTCATTGTATAAGAAATAATAATAGCAAGTACCATGAACCCGGCTAATAAACATAATCCGAAAATAATTCTCCTGATTGACATGCCGGCTTTCTTGTTGACATTTGAGCTAAGTTTTTGTAATTCCATTCTGTCATCTCCCTCATGTAAGCTTTTCTCATAGTAAAAATTCTTTAAGCAAAGAGCATTAAATCACAGCTTAAAATAAGCAACGGATTCTTTCAGTTCTTCTGATATGCTATTTGTATCTGTTGCCTGAACGTTTATCATTTCAATATTTTTCCGCAGTTCTTCTATAGACGCTGTCGTTTCCTGACAGCTTGCGGTATTTGCTTCCGATATGGAGGACAGGCTGCTTATTTCATCAAGTACCTTTCCCTTATCCTGATTCAGTACATCGCTTTCCGTTGATATGTTATGAATCGTATCTACTGTGATTTGAATCTTATCGGTAACCTTATCAAAGCTGTCGCTCACCGAAGCCAGCGCATCTCCCTCCGAATCAATGGCATCTTTAATCTCATTTGCAAGCTGCACATTATTTTGCGATTTCAATATAATTTCGTTAATAATATTTTGAATCTCCTTCGCTGAGCTATCGGATTCCCCGGCTAACGATTGTATGGAAGATGCAACAACGGCAAACCCTTTTCCCGCTTCTCCTGCTCTTGCGGCTTCAATGGAAGCATTCAGCGCCAACATACTCGTCTGGGCTGCAATATTTGTAATTGCATCCGCTACCTTTCTTATGTTTTCAACTGCAATATTTGCTTCATTGATACCAGTCACAACATCTTCCGATATGGTAACCGTATTTTTATTTGCTTTGATTAAATGGGACAAGTTATCCTTTGACTCTCTATTGATGACTTCAATTTGCCGTGCCTCTGCTTCTGCCTCTGCCGCACTTTCAGCAATGGAAGAAATGCTTTCTCCCACATTCTGCATGGACGCTGCCGTATTCTGAACCGATTCCGCGATATGCAAAGAACCCTCCGATAATTCATTTGCAGCTCTTACAATGTCTTCCGTCGCATCATTGGAAATCTGAATGCCATCATGAATTGTTTTTACATTCTGAGCCAGCTGCAGTGTCTTATCATCCACTTTGGAAATAATATTTTTCAAATTATCCTGAAGATTTTCAGCAGAATCTATCAGGGCAGAGATTTCCCTGATATTTGATGTGCAGCTCGTACTGACGCTCAAACTGCCTGCTGACAGTTCATGCGTATAATCAGCTATCCCGATAATCGACTTTCTTATATTCAGTCCTATCAATACAATTATCACAATACAAAAAGCGGCAGTACATACGGCAACAAGCACCATGTTCGTCGTATTAGATGTTATATTTTCATTTACAAAGGATTCCGGCATTCCCGCAAATGCCATTCCGATAACATCATTGCTTTCACTACGAACGGGGGTATAATACACATAGTACTTTCTTCCCCCAATCACCGTTCCTTTAGCGCTGTAATCCTTTCCCTGTTTCACGAGATCCCAAATTCCCTCTGAAGATTTTGTCCCTATATTACGTTCTCCGTCCTCATTATAAATAGATGTAATGAACCTTACGTCCTCAAGAAACAGTGTAAGATCGACATCCTGAGGTTTAAGACTGTCAATAAAATCCAGACTGACTTCATCCACTTCAAGAATGTCTTCATTGATATCCCATTCAAAATATTCCCTTACCGACATGGCACATGCCTGCAGTTGTAAATACACTCTTTCTTCCAAATTGCTTTTTGTCTGGTTAATCGCCACCGCAGATATTGTGACTGCCGCCACAAGCAATGGAATTAGCCCCATTAAAATACTGGTTGTCAAAAAAGTTAATTTATGCTTCTTCATATGTATGTTTCCTCCAAATGTATTTTGGGCGTCTGTCGTCACGGCAGCCGCCCTTCTAAGTTTTCGACTTTATTATAATAAATTAATCAGAATAAAGCAACAACTGTTATGATACATTTCGCACTTTTTGTGGTATAGATTGCGGGTTAATCAACTTTTAGGTTTAGGAGCCTCACCCAAAGGTCGAATGTAAACGCATTATATTATGCAATTCATTATAACACTTATCATCATTTCCTTTTCTTCCGGATTAGACTCCGCAATCATAATCGTAAGTGCAACAAGTGTTTGATCGTCTATCAGCTTTTCTCCGTCTCTAAATAAAGCTCCATTTTTATCCAGAAAGTAGAGAAACATTATGGCAGCTATCCTTTTATTCCCGTCCGAAAAACTATGATTCTTCGTCACGAAATATAATAAATTTGCTGCCTTTTCCTCCAATGTGGGATATACATCTTCCCCATCAAAGCTTTGATAAATTGCCCCTATACTTCCCTTGAAAGACTCATCCTTTTCATTACCAAACAGAGAACTTCTGTCTATATATTTCATATCATCAATTATTTTTCTACATTCTTCATAAGTCAAAACATATATCGCCTTGCTCCCTTTGGGACGTGTCATGCTCTGATGATCATACGCATCAAGCAAATCCAGTGCTTGACTATATCTTTCTACTACAGACAGAACTTGTTTCGTATCAAGCTTTTCTTCCACTCTTTTCATAATCCGTATTACCTCATTTAATTGGTTCATACGGTTATAATTCACGGAATATCCTTTGATTATGTATTCTTTCAATACAGAATTAGCCCAACGCCTGAACTCAACACCTCGTTTTGATTTTACCCGATACCCTACAGAAATAATAACATCCAGTGTATAGAAAGGCACCGACTGTTTTACACCATCAACACGCATTTTTTGCGTGTTGTTCTCTCTCTCAACTTCCTCTTCTGCAAAAACATTGTTAATATGTTTTCTGATTGTTTTTTCATCTCTCTCAAACAATTCTGCCATCTGATTAGCACTGAGCCACACCGTGTCGCTATTTACCGAAACAGGCAATGTTATACTTTTATCCGCTGTTTCAAATATAATAATTTCATTTTCCCTCTTCATAGACATTTCTCTACTTTCTTTTGTCACATCAAGGTTCTAATTTTCTTTAGCGAAACCAAAACCTTTCTTGCTTTATTATAAGCATCAACCAAAGGATTTTTTTCATTTGCCTTTTGTAGATATTTTAGCATATCTTCACAAAATATTTGTACCATTTTTGTTTAATCCTTTACTCCCAGCATTAAGGCTCAACCTATAATTACTCCCTTTTTACAACCTCATATTTTCCATAAACAGCATACCTGCCATCGCCCTGGAAGTTGTAGTCATCCATCTCCGGCACTTCCTCACCAAGCATGGCATAAAACGCTTCAAACTCCTCCATACTGTTTAGGCAGTATATGGAAAAGGTGTAAGTTCCGCTTTCCAAGTCCAACTGCCCGGATTCCATGTAAATTTTCTCGGCAGTACAATAAAACACAGTCTCATCCTCATTGCTTAGTGTAACCGCGGTGATCACACCGCTGCATTCCCCTCCCCAATATATATTTAAACCATAAGCGCCGCTCTCCTCTATTTCAACCTCGTACTGTTTGCCCTCCTTTTCTGTCATCCGGAAGGAATTGCCCATTTCCGACAAAGTATCCAGACGTATAAAAAGAGGAAGGGTCAAGCTCACTATCATCATAACACCTATCAGCCATATCCCCAGGTGCCTTATGTTCTTTTTCTGCCATTCGGAGGAAGATGATGCTGTTATCTTTTTTATGAATATATAAGTCATCAATAGAATAGCCGCCATTGCAGTCAATATTACAACCACAGGAGAAATCTCCGATATTAAAAGGAATTTATACACATCCTCGGACGGTTCCCAAACTCCGTCCAAAAACAGGATTGGTAAAAATATCCATGAACACAGGGAACTAATGCACACAAAAATATATATTGTTTTCAGGTAATATACAAATGTCTTTTTGGAATCCCTGCGGTAAGTAAACAGCAGACAAAACGCAATCAATACCGGAAACAGAGGACCTGCTAAATGAATAAGCGGCTTCCACCCAAGTCCATCCCCCTCAAAATTCATATGGGCATCCCAAAGCAAAATAAACTGAAACTCAGTTACCTTGCCCCCATAACACCATACCGCAATACAATGACCCAGTTCGTGAAAAAAAGTCACTAAAAATATTGATATGATTACTGCACAAAGTATCTTCTGTAAATCACTCTTTATTCTTGTCCTCCTTCTTCTTTTTCCTATGGTAAATCCCACAGGTTCCCCAATACGCTCTTTCAATTCCGCCAGAATTTTATTCACATACATTACCTGCCGGAGCATTACCGCAGTAAGCGCCATCATCACAAAAGATAAGCTTAATGACGCCAGTGAGCCGCCTATTGCCCGAAGCAGCATTATCATCGTGCAGATGATTTCAAGTATTGTCGCCACCTTAAACATCAGCTTGATTTTAGAATA
>CAZKOR010000212.1:0-6412 GCA_964554405.1 uncultured Bacteroides sp.
TCATAACAGGGATGTACCGGTTTGATTACTCGGATGAAAAGGCGGTCCGGAAACTCACAGAGGATTTAAATAAGGCTGGAAAAGAACTAAAGCAGGGTGGCATTTCACTTTTATACCATAACCATAACTGTGAATTTCGTAAGGTATCGAAGGAAAAGACAGCATACAGGCTGCTGATGGAAGAGACGGATCCGGAATATCTGAACTTTGAGTTTGATTCCTACTGGACCACGGAAGCAGGCGTTGATGCTTTAGCCCTCATGCGACAGTTGGGAAATAGACTTAAACTTTACCATATCAATGACAGGGGAAGCAGAGTATCAGGAGCGTCTATGACGCCGATCTTAAAATCAGACAGCATGGAACTGGGGTATGGAAATATGAATCTGGAAGCCCTTGCAGAGCAGGCGAAAGCAGTGGGAGTAGATGCGGTGATACTGGAGAGCCACAAGAACTGGGTGGATAAATCCCCAGTGAAATCCATACAACTTTCCGCAGAGTTTATGAAAAAATATGTTTGATTTGTGTCCGATTGCTATGAGTATAATCTGTTATCTTAAGAAAGGATGAATTGGAATGCAGGAGTTAAAAAAATACTTTATCACCATAGACCGGGAATATAAGGAGGGTGATGTGGCGGTTTTTCGTCAGAAGTTTTCCGGGGAAAATGTTGTCAGTGCCGTACTTTTTTCTACGGCGCTGGGAGTATATGAGGCAGCACTGAATGGAAAGAAGGTGGGGGAGCAGATGTTTGCTCCCGGATACACCTATTATCCGCGTCGGGTTCTTTATCAGGAGAACGATATAACAGAATTGTTGGCGGCAGGTAAGAATTCCGAAGAGGAAAATGAACTGGTCTTTTACCTGGGACAGGGCTGGTACTGTGGAAGATTTCTTTGTGAGAATCAGACACAGATATATGGGGAAAAACCCGCGGTTTCCTGGATGCTGGAGTTGAAACTTGTCGATGGAAGTAAAAAAATGATCTGCTCCGGCACAGATGTTGAGGAATTGGAATCACCTTATGAGTATGCCGGGGAATATGACGGAGAGGTTTATTTTGCTGACGGGCGAAAGAATGTAATTGGTCATCCTGTTGTCTTTACGGGAGCAGTGGATTTTGCATTGGAAAAAACTTTGACAGAAGTACGTGTGCAGGAAGAAATGCCTGTAAAAAATGTGACCGTATCAGAGGAAAAGACGATTTTGGACTTTGGACAAAATTTTGCGGGAATTGTGGAAATACATCCGGAGTTTCTTGAACATGAGACGCTGACAATACGTCATGGGGAGATTTTGAATCCGGATGGAAGCCTGTATACCGCGAATCTGAGGAAAGCAAAGGCGACTGTTATTTATCATGCAGGAGCAGAAAAAAAGGTCTACCGCCCAAGATTTACTTATATGGGATTCCGTTACATGGAATTGTCCGGTGCGGTGTATAAACCGGGGATGATAAAGGCTTATGCTCTTTACACGGATATGCGGCGGACAGGGTTCTTTACATGCGGGCACGAAAAGGTACAAAAGCTGTATGAAAATCAGGTGTGGGGGCAGAAATCCAATTATGTGGAAGTGCCTACAGATTGTCCCCAGAGGGATGAGCGTATGGGGTATACCGGGGACGGACAGGTATTTGCTCTGACGGGTGCCTACAATTTTGATACAAATGATTTCTGGAGAAATTTCCTGAGAGATTTGGAACTGGGACAGATGGACAATTCAGAGGGTTATGTCTGTGCCACGGTGCCGCAGACAGGACCTGCGGGCATCGGCTTTGTCAATATGCTTGGCTGGGGAAATGCAGTGACGATTCTGCCGGAAATGATGTACTGGCAGTTCGGAGATGAAAAAGCTTTGCCGGAACAGTATGAAAGCATGAAAAAATTTGTGGAGGCGGAAATCCGAAAGATGGAAGGTAAAAATCTCTGGCTTGGCGTATCGTTAGGCGACTGGCTGGCGCTTGGGAAGGACATGGCATGGCAGGCACAGCACAACAATCCTATTTCCAATTCCTTTATCGTACATGACTTAAAGGTACTCAGCGAAACGGCGAAAGCGCTTGGGCGGGAAGAGGATGCCGCACGTTACAGTGCTCAGTATCAGGCAACACGGGATGCGTACTTACAAATGTTCGTAAAAGAGGACGGAGATGTGGCAGACGATTATCAGTCGGCTTATATCATGGCATTGAAGTTTGTGATTCCGGAGGGTGAGCTGCGTCAGAAGGTTTTGAAGAAATATGTGGAGAATGTCCGCAGGGATGGTTTGACGACGGGATTTTTTGCAACGGAGCATCTGCTTCCCATGTTGATTGAGGCAGGTGAGACAGAACTTGCTTATGATATATTGCTGCATGAAAGCTGTCCGGGATGGATGTATCAGATTGACCGTGGGGCGACAACCACATGGGAGCGGTGGGATGCCATCCGGGAAGATGGTACAGTAAACGAAGACAAAATAACGGATGACAATATGGTTTCCTTTAATCATTATGCGTTTGGCAGTGTAGGGGAGTTTTATTATCAGTATATTTTAGGGATAAAGCCTCTTGAGCCGGGCTTCCGCAAAGTGAAAATCCAGCCGTATCCAGACAAACGCCTTGGAAGGGCAGCGGGGACTTATCTTTCCAGGGCAGGGGAGATTAAATCTGCTTGGAACTATGAGGATGAAAAATTAAGCATTGCCGTAACCGTGCCTGTGGAAGCGGAAATTTATCTCCCGGACGGCAGGGTGGAAAAGGTTGGTGCGGGAGAGCACTTATATGAAATTCCACATAATGCGTAACACTTAATTGCTACCAATTTCAGAATGATAAAAGGAGATTACAAAAAATGAAAACACAAGCATTTAATCCATTTTTGCCGAGTTATGAATATATACCGGATGCCGAGCCTTATGTATTTGGAAACAGGGTGTATGTTTATGGGAGCCATGACCGGTTTGACGGGGAAGATTTTTGCATGAATGATTATGTCTGCTGGTCAGCGCCGGCTGACGATCTGGGGGCATGGAAAAAGGAAGGTGTTATTTACCGTTCTGTGCAGGATCCGATGAATGAAGACGGTTCACAGCATCTCTTTGCGCCGGATGTGCAGGTGGGCGAAGACGGCAGGTATTATCTATTTTACTGCCTGCACCGCTCACCTACCGTTTCAGTGGCGGTCTGTGACGAGCCGGCAGGGGAATATCAGTTTTATGGACACATTCATTATGCAGATGGAACCTTATACGGACAAAAAACAGGTGACGTATTTAATTTTGACCCCGGAGTGCTAAGGGATGATGATGGGAAAATTTATCTATATACGGGGTTATCTTATCTGAAAGATGCTACCATGAGAAAGTTCCTTGCCGGGAAGTATCAGATAGATGGTTCTTATTGTGTGGAGCTTGAAAAGGATATGCTGACATTAAAAAGTGAGCCTGTGTTGGCGGTTCCCGGAGAGGTTCTGGCGGAAGGAACTGATTTTGAAGGACATGGATTTTTTGAAGCGAGTAGTCCGAGGAAGATCAATGGACGGTATTATATGGTCTATTCCTCTGTCAAAAGCCATGATTTATGCTATGCAGTCAGTGACTCTCCTGTGGGAGGATTCCAATATGGTGGCATTATTGTCAGCATCGGGGATATCGGTATTGTGGAAGAAGGGCAGGCTGTGAATTATCTAGGCAATACCCATGGCGGATTGGTGGAAATTGAGGGGAAATGGTATGTTTTTTATCATCGGCATACTAACCGTCACCGCAATTCCCGGCAGATGTGCGCAGAGCAGATAAAGATTGCGGAAGATGGAAAGATTGCACAGGTAGAAGTTACCAGTTGCGGTTTGAATGGAGGACCGCTGAAGGGGCTTGGAAAGTATGAAGCTAGAATTGCCTGTAATTTATCGAGTGCCGGAGGAACGTTCATGTACCAGAAAGAAAAAATGGCAGGAGAAGAGATACATCCTTATTTTACACAGGATGGCGAGGATAGGGAGGACGATCCCAATCAATATATTGCTAATCTGTGGGATGGTGCATGGGCAGGATTTAAATACTTTGACATCAGGGAAAGTGACAGTATCAAAGTCTGTGTACGGGGGAATGCGGAAGGTGAAATGCTGGTACAGGATGAAAGGAAGGGGGAAATCAGGGCGGTGATTCCGATTCATCCTTCACCAGACTGGCAGGAAGAATCTGGGGAGTTTCTTATAGAGCCGGGTGTACATGCTTTATATTTTACATATAGAGGAAGTGGCAGTATAGACTGGCAGTGGTTTGAGTTTTGTTTAAACGGGTAATAGGTTATGGGAAAAGAGTATTTTTGTAATCCGCTAAATGTGCCTTATCGGTATCAGTTTAATAAGCCGCAAATACAGGGAATGTCTGGTGATGTGCCAGCACAGGTGTCAAGGGAAGCGGCGGATCCCTCTATGATTCAATTTCAGGGGAAATATTATATTTTTGCATCTATGACACTCAGCGTATGGGTATCGGAGGATATGGTACGCTGGGAAAGTCATCGTCTGCCGGAATCACTTCCGCTGTATGATTATGCACCGGATGCAAGGGTGGTGGGAGATTATGTATATTTCTGCGCTTCAAAAAAGGAGGAGGCATGCAGTTTCTACCGGACGAAGGATATTATACGCGGGCCTTATGAAGAAATAAAAGGAACATTTTCTTTTTGGGATCCGAATCTTTTTGTAGATGATGATGGCAGAATGTATTTTTATTGGGGATGCTCCAATCTGACACCTGTATGGGGCGTGGAGCTTAACCCTGAAACCATGAAGCCCCTGACGGAGAAGAAAGAATTGATATGGGGCGATGCATGGACAAAGGGGTATGAAAGAAATGGGGAGGATCATTGTGCGCCGCCTTTTTCGGAGGAAGGAACTGAAATGCGGTATCAGGAGTTCTTAAAGTCACATCACACAGAGGAAGCGTTATTGCCGGAGAGTATGGTTGTGCAATTGCATGGATATGTGAGCCGCAAACCATATATTGAAGGTGCATGGATGGATAAACATCAGGGTAGGTATTACCTTCAGTATGCCTGTACAGGTGCAGAGTACAATGTATATAATGACGGGGTATATGTGAGCAATTCTCCCCTTGGCCCCTTTACATTGGCGGATAATAATCCATATTCTTACAAACCGGGAGGCTTCCTGCCGGGGGCAGGGCATGGCTCTACGATGCAGGATAGGCAGGGAAATCTATGGCATGCATCCACGATGCGAATTAGCAAAAATCATGTATTTGAGCGGCGTGTAGGAATCTGGCCAGCAGGATTTGACGCAGACGGCGAGCTATTCTGCAACCAGCGTTATGGTGATTGGCCAATGGAGGTAGAAAATGGAAAGATGGATCCCTGGAAGGAGCCCCAGTGGTATCTTTTAAGTTATGGAAAATCGGTGAAGGCTTCTTCGTTTACGGAAGAAAAGAAACCAGAGTTTGCTACGGATGAAAATGTACAGACATGGTGGCGTTCTGCAACAGCTAAGAGCAGCGAGTGGATTCAGGTAGACCTGGAAAAAAGCTATACGGTAAATGCTGTCCAGATTAATTTTGCAGATGATGGTATTGATATTCCTGTGCCGGGAAAAATCCGTGGAACTACGCAGGCTCGTTATATTGAGGAGAAAGACCATGTGACGCGATGGAAATTAGAAGGTTCCCTGGACGGCGACAAATATTTTATGATAGAGGATAAGTCAGAAGTAGATACTGACTTGCCCCATGATTTGATCGTAAGGAAAGAAGGGATCCAGGCACGTTTCCTGAAATTGACAGTGATTGAGGTGCCTTATGGGCAGCCACCCTGCATTTCCGGGTTGCGTGTATTTGGCAGAGGAGATGGAGAAAAGCCGGAATTACCGGAGTTTGAAGTATGCCGGGAAAACGATCTGGATATGATGGTGAAAATAAAGGGCACAGATGCAGTCGGTTATAATATTTTATGGGGCAGTAAGCCTGAAAAACTCTATCATAGCTATATGATATTTGGAAATGAGCAACGCATCGGCGCGTTAGTCAAAGGGCGGAAATATTATGTGCGCGTAGATGCATTTAATGAAAATGGGATTACTGAGGGAAAAGTTGTACAGATTGTTGAATGAAAGTGTTATGGGGGGCTGTCGGGAAATAGACAGTCCATAACAGGGTAGCTGGTGACCAAAATAAGTCATCAGCTACCCTAAACTTTTATAAAAGAGAAAAAAGATGGCTAACGACAACCATCTTTCCCCCGTTACATGTTATAATGTAACTATGCAAAAACAAGATTATTATAACGAATTTTTTGAAATAGGGCAACAGAAAATTAACTTCAGTTTCTATGAATTGCATTTACCCGACGACGATCCGGTCTATACCCTGAAAAAAGTGATGGAGGAATTAGATTTTTCGGGCTTATTAGCCC
>CAZKOR010000213.1:0-4564 GCA_964554405.1 uncultured Bacteroides sp.
AATTTAATTGCCTGTTTTGCTATTGCCCGCTGTATCTGCGGGAGCATTGCCCGGGCAATCCTTGCTTTATCGAAAAGGACGATAGAAGGGTCAAGGACTGCACGAACTGTACATTTCCTCATCGGTATGAGAATTATGACGCGGTAATCGAGTTGCTAAAAGGTAAATAAAACGTAAATTTGGAGATGGATATGAAAGGATTAAAGTGGATTGGCATAGCGGTTTTATTTTTACCGTTTTTACTGATAGCAGGTTTTATCATATTCGAAATGTTCGGTATGTATGCGAATCATGCAGCGACAGACCGGCAGACAGAGAAGCTGCAGGTTGATCTGACAGAAAATATTTCAGATATAGAAATCATCGACGTTCATTTTGAAACCGGGAATACCGGGAATGGAAATCATGTGGACTGCGTATCTGAAATAACCTTTTCTACGGCGATGACAGAAAGCGAGATCATAGGAGTGATGTCGGAGTCTTACGATTTTGATAAGGATGGCTGTTCGGTGAAAAAAACGGGCGATGGTCCGTACACATTTTATCAGGTGACATCCGCTCCCTTTCCCGATAATATAGAGGGGCACTGATTATGGCGTTGGTTTGGACGAAAACTTTTTTAATCATCGTAAGCGGGAAATATTTCCCGCCATATTATTTTTGATGAAAGTTTTATAAGGGAAACATAGAAGAATTGATGGAGCAACGGAGATTGACAAACATATGGTAAGATGATAGAGTTAAATTACCCGATGGGTAATTTATAATAGAAGGAGGGAGGATTTGGAACTTGAGTACTCATCTGAAAAGGTTAAATTACAATGCACAAGTGTGAGGGCAGCAAATAAGTTATTTGGTGGAGATATGGCGCTTACTCGAAGTTTGTTAGCCAGAATAAATGCGCTTGAGCGAGCAGAAAATATTAAAGATATTATAGTTCAATCGACCTTCAGGTTTCACAGTTTGAAAAATAAAAAGGGAAGAAATTTGGAGGGCTTTTTTGCTATTGATGTTAAATCAATAAGGGATTCGTGGAGAATTATTTTACAGCCATTAAATGAGAATAAGGAGCCGTATGATCCCTGTAATATCGATGAAATATCAAGTAAGGTAAAAATTGTGGAGATTACGGAGGTGAGCAAACATTATGAGTAACTATATAGAGTATAATGATACAATTGCATTTCACCCAGGATATTATATAAAAGAGATTGTTGAGGAAAGTGGATTAACACAAGAGGATTTTGCAAAAAGACTTGATACGACGCCGAAAAATTTAAGCCTTTTGATAAGGGGAGAACAGAGCCTATCAATTGACATAGCGATGAAGTTATCGAGAATGGTAGGAACAAGTGTTAACTACTGGTTGAATATTCAAAATGCGTACGATGCATTGATAGCAGAATTTAAGTCGGAAGAAGAACTTGCTGAAGAACGGAAGGTGTTTGAATATTTTGACTATAAATTCTTTAGGGATAATTATGGATTACCAGATTTGCCACGAAAGAAAGATGAGCAAATCAAGGAAATTAGAAGATTCCTTAATGTTGCAACTCTTACTGTATTAAACAGGAGAGATATGGCGGTTAGTTTTAGAAGTTCGACAGAAGGACTCACAGAAGCGAACACGATTAAAGCGAATGCGATGGTTCAGATCGCAACAAATAAGGCTTTAGAGGTAAATGCACCTAAGTTTAATAAAAAGAAATTTGAAGAAGCAGCAAAATATGCATTAACATTGACAAAAAATCATGAAGAATTTTATCCGTTGATTAAAAAAGCTTTTTGGGAAGCTGGTGTAATATTTATAATATTACCAAATATCGCGGGATCAAAAACGAATGGAGCAACAAAAAAAGTTGGTGATAATATAATGCTGATGGTAAATGACAGAAGACTTAATGCAGATTCGTTTTGGTTCACCTTATTTCATGAGATTGGTCATATTATTAATGGTGATTATGGGATTTCATTTGAAAAGGAAACTGGTGCCCAAGAAGATGCTGCAAATAAATTTGCGGAAGATAGTTTAATTCCGAGTAAACAATATCAAGAATTTATTGAGTGTGCACAATTCGATTTAAAATCAATCAGACAATTTGCAAACACAATCGATCGTGATCCGGGTATTGTTTTAGGAAGATTACAAAATGATAAAAAAGTGGATTTTAATGATTGGACGATGAAACCTTTGAGGCACAAATATAAAGTAAAGACAGTCATATAACGCTCTTAAAAAGAGGGCTGTTGCAAAAGTAGATTATTAATCTACTTTTGCAACAGCCCATCACAGTTTTTTAGTTTGCCAATAGTACTTTTCTTTCACAAACTATCACCGCCCATACGGAACATGAATTTCTTAACGACAGGTCGTTTCTTTTTCCATTAATGTAGCCGGAACCATACTTTCATACGGAATGTAATCTTCAAGTGATTGTACTGCAATTTGAGCCATAAGAGGAATATTTTGATCAACGGAAGTAATCGGGTAAATAGCATAATTAGATATAGGTGAATTATCATAGCCGATTAATTCGATAGTATTTGGAATATCAATTCCCATTTTGATACATTGTCTTTCAAAAAGACTTGCTATGTCGTCATTGGAGCAAAAGACACCTATCTTCTTTTGGGGATATTTGGCGATGATATTCTGAACCAGTTTTTCCATAGATTTCGCCGCTTTTGGCATATATGGATCGGTCAGATCCTTTTCGATGAAACGTTCATAGCACATATCTCTCACTTCATATTCAAATCCCAGTATTCGTTTGAAAGAGGGAAAGTCTTCCACAAAATCATTATTAATATGGATAAAAACTTCACAACCATTTTTCTTTAATAAGTTTGCCGCAAGCTTGCCGCCGGTAAAGTTGTCATTATTAATCTGTCTAAAGTTACCGCCGGCCCGTTCGATGGAGATAACCGGAACAGGGAGGCGCTCAATATCCTGGGCAGGGAGAAGATGGCTTAAAAGAATCAATCCTTTGATACGGTAGGAAATTAAATTTTGGATCAGCTGCAGTTCTTCTTCTTTTGAATGGTTGGAGGTATAGACGATCAGATTATATCCCCGCTCTTTACCGCACTCAACCAGCTGGTTGAGCAGTTCCGAATAAAAGCTTAAATGCAGATGGGGAAAAATAACACCTACCAGATTGGATTCCCCGGTCACCAGAATACGTGCTAAATTATCTTGCTGGTAGTTTAATTCTTTGATAGCAAGTTTGATCTTATTCTGTGTTTCCTGCGATAAAAGTTCGGGATGATTGAAATACCGGGAGACTGTGGTAAGGGAAACTCCGCTGTGCTCTGCAATATCTGTAATTTTGACTTTATTCATGGAAGAACCTCATTTATTTGTAGAAGTAAGAATATAGCTTCAATGCTTTTTGTACTAAGATAAATCAATATTGTTTTATAAGAGAGATTGTAACATATTGTAATGAAAATTGAAAGAAAAATAAATGAAGTTAATGAAAAAAATTTCAATAAAATTTTAATAAGTAAAAGTGCCTTTAATGAATAAAGGTGGGATGACTAAATGGAAATATGTACAAAAACGGTGATATAAAATTGTAAATATTGAAATAAAATGAAAAAATTATATGAAAACGTTTGACACAATAAATTTCACACACTATAATAAATTTGCAGTAAGAAATGGGAACATGCAAATAAACAACAAAATGTGCAGGAGGTTAATAATGAAAAAAAGAGTTTTAGGTATTATATCTGCAGTCGCTATGACAGCTGTAATGTTAGCCGGCTGTGGAACAGATGGCAGTAATGGGGAGGAAAAGAGTGGGAACAGTATCACAGTGCTTGTAGAGAGCGGATCACCTGCGGAGGCGTTGGCAAATGAAACAGCGGCTGATTTTGAGGCAAAGACAGGGTGCAAGGTAATCGTAGACGCGGTGGCATACACGGGAATGTATGACAAACTTTCTACGGAGATCAAAGCAGGAGCATCGGCGCATGATGTCGCATGTATGGATTTTGTGTGGCTGGCGGCATTTGCAGACGCGATTGAACCTTTGAAGGATGCAGATACCAGTGATTTTCTTCCCACATTAGAAGAAAGCGGCACTGTAGACGGTAGTTTGCTCGGATACCCGATGTGGGTTAATGTAAAGACGCTTATTTACAGAAAAGATTTGATTCCTGAAGATAAAGTTCCAAAGACATGGGAGGAATATCAGGCGCTTGCGAGTGAAATGGCAACACCTGAAATGTATGGAACGACAGTATTTGGCAGCGGCTCTGATGCAGTGTGCTCCTTCCTCGACTTTGCGTGTCAGGCAGGTGCAGAGGGATTAGTGTTTGATAAGGACGGCAATGTAAATATTACGGATCAGGCTTATGTAGATGCTCTGAATTTTATGGTTGAAAATGCAAATGCAGAGTATACCCCGGCCGACTCACTTGCTACGGCATCGACAGAGTCACAGGAACTTTTTACGAACGGAAAAGTAGCAATGCAGTTGAATTGGAGTCACCAGTACCCGGCAGCGGTAGAAGCGCTGGGAGCTGACAAGGTCGGCTGCGCGCCTATGATTGCGGG
>CAZKOR010000213.1:4664-6408 GCA_964554405.1 uncultured Bacteroides sp.
TAAATAATATGAGAGAGAGGGAAATAAAGTGAGATTGATTTCGAGAAAGACTTTATTATTGTTCTTCCTGCCCGGTGCGATTTTCATGAGTGCATTTTTAGTATATCCGATCATCAATATGGTTATTGACAGTTTCTTTGAGATAGGGATTACCGGAAACCGGACTTTTATCGGATTTGAAAACTATATACATGCATTTACGGCAGGAGGTTTTTTAAAGCAGCTGAAGAATACGCTGGTCTATATTATCATTGCGGTATGTATTGAGACGGCGGTGGGATTATTGTTCGCTCTGTTTTTCGAGCTAAATTATAGGGGAAGCAAAGTGATTCGGTCTCTTATGATGGCTCCGCTTATGATCGCCCCGTTAGTAGCCGGTCTGACATGGAAGCTTATGATGAGTTCCAGCTTCGGCATTATCAATGAATTGCTGACCAGAATCGGTATTCTTTCCGAAAGCAGTGATATTCTATGGCTGGCGGATGAGAAGTGGTCGCTTCTGGCATGCTGTATAGCAGATATATGGCTGACGACACCGTTTATGATGTTAATGATCCTTGCAGGACTGCAGGGTCTGGATCAAAGTATGATGGAGGCGGCCAAGATCGACGGGGCCAACATGCTGCAACAGATATTTTACATCAAGGTTCCGATGATCAAACCGGTTCTCCTGACAGCGCTTTCTGTGAGAATTATTGATGCCGCCCGGACGTTCGATATTATCTGGGCCATGACGGAGGGCGGGCCGAACAGTTCTTCCGAGACCATCAGTATCATTATCTACAAGACTTTGACAAGATACAACGATGTGGGATATGCAAGTGCAATGGCAGTCATCTTTATAGCAGTGCTTGTAATCTTTACTCTGGTATTTATGCAGAGCTTATGGAATCCGAAAAAGAAAGCCAGTTAATAGACTATAGGAGGTAGAAAAAGTGAATAAAAAATGGGAAATTGGTAAAATCCTGGGAATAGGTTTATCTGTGATTCTTACAGTTTTCTGGCTTATTCCGTACATATATGTGATATGTTGTTCCTTTAAACCGGGTTCCGAAGTGATTGCAGTTCCGCCTAAATTTTTTCCGAAGGCGCTTTCCTTGGAAAATTTCAGTGGCTTGTTCCAAAGGATGGATGCAGCAGACTTTCTGCTTAACAGCCTGACGGCGGCTGTATGCAGTACGGTGATCGCGTTGATACTGGGTTCGCTTGCAGCGTATGCAATCCAGCGCTCCGGGGCGAAACTGTCCATTATACTGGTGGTGTTAGTACTTTGTCTGAAAATGATTCCCACATCCAGTATTGTAGTGCCGATTTATGATCTGATCGTAAAATTGGGATTATATGATACAAAGCTTGCACTGATTATCGTATACGCCGCAATCAATATGCCCTTTGTCATGTGGACTATGCTGAGTTTTTACGAAGGAATTCCAATGACGCTGGACGAGGCAGCATATGTGGATGGGGCCAGCAGTCTACAGACTTTCAGCAGGATCATTCTTCCGATCTGTACACCGGGACTGGCAACGGCCTTCATCTTTACATTATTTCTCGCATGGAATGATTTCCTGGTGGCACTGTTATTGACAAGCACCAATGCAAAGACCTTTACTGTTGGTCTGGCGGGATTTTTGTCCGCGTATAATCTGGATCTGGGACCGATGTGTGCGGGAGCGTTTTTATTCAGTTTTCCGGTTATGATCATCTCTCTTGTGGCACAGAGATATATCGTACAGGGAATGAC
>CAZKOR010000214.1:0-6393 GCA_964554405.1 uncultured Bacteroides sp.
GTAAACTTTTTTGCCTTTTCTCCTTAGTATATCATTTTAAAATATACTTGTCATCCTTTATTTTGTATCTGATTTTTTTCTTTCTACCATATCATGAAGATGAGCTATGGCATCCTTGATTCCACCGACCTCATTTATGATTCCCTCTTCAACAGCTTCTTTACCGACTAAAACCGTTCCTACATCCTTTGTCAGCATTCCTGTTTCCATCATCAGCTCTTCTAAACGTGTTTTGGAAACTTTACAGTGTTCGCATACAAATCCGGTGATACGGTTCTGTATCTGCTTAAAATAGTCAAATGTCTGCTGTACGCCAATCACCATACCGTTTAGCCTGACCGGATGAATCACCATCGTACCGCTCGGTACAATGTAGGAATAATCCGTGCTGACAGCTATCGGCACACCAATAGAATGACTGCCTCCCAATACTAGAGAAACCGTAGGTTTGCTGAGGGATGATATCATTTCCGCAATTGCCAGTCCTGCTTCCACATCTCCGCCCATCGTATTCAGTAAAATTAAAACACCGTCTATTTTTTTACTGTCTTCAATGGCGGCAAGCTGCGGCAGGATATGCTCATATTTTGTTGTTTTCGAAGAACTGCTTAAATTTTCGTGTCCCTCAATTTCTCCGATAATGGTGATTAAATGTATATTATGCTCAGATTCGTTTTCATCCAGTGTAAGCTGCCCTGTAGATTCAATCCGTTCATCTCTGTGCTTTTCCGCATCAGCCTTTTTCTCTTTTCTTTCGTTTTCCTTTTTTTCATCATTATTACTTTTATTTTTGTTATTTCCCATGAATTTTTCCTTTCTTTCCGCTTATTCTAAAAAGATCAAAAAAAGAGAATCTAAGTTACGATTCTCTTCTAGTTTTTGTGATATTCAGATTTTTATTCCGAATCTGTCAGGAAAAATCAAAATCATCATTTTCTTTTATTTCCACATCAAATTTCATTTTATCTTCTGCAACTTCATACTGATAACCCATTTCCCTCTTCTCATGTTTTTTAGGAAGCGGCAACGGATTTTCAATAAATCGTGGCGCGGATACCGGCGTAGATGTCTCCGGCAGTGCTTCCGGCGCAGGTTCTTTCATTTCTGCGGTATTCTTATCTTCATCCATATTCACTGCTGTCTTTGCCACTTTTTTCTCCTCCCACACAAAACTCTGCTGTAAACCGATTCCTGCCAGAACACTCCAGATAAAGATTGAAAAAACCTGATAAGGCAATACGCCTATTGCCGTAAGCGGTGTCGGCGCTAAAAGAAACATCAGCCATATCCAGAACGAAGCATTCTGTTCTTTCCTGCGATTCCAAAATGCCATAATGAGAAATGTCGCAGGAACAACTAAAATAAGGCATTCTATAATGGAGCGGTTTGTCTGATAAAATATATAATCTGCTTTTACATGGTTTCTGTATAATAAAAACCATGTTTCCGCCGCCGTTTCGATTTCCTCATGACTATAGAACGCATCAACGGCAAATGCTCCCATTAAAGCCAGACCGCCTGATGAAAGAATCACCGTCAAAAACGAAGCGGAAATTTTTACATGCAAAAACTTATTTTTCACCTGCTTTTGCAGACCGGTAAACATCGTTGGTAAAAGGAACACTAATGTCAGCGATATAGCATCCAGATAGCACAAAATACCAAGCGCGATACCTGAAAAAATAGCCCCTGCAATGCCTGCCGCGACAGGGAAATTACCGCGACAGTATATTTTCATGTAACTTCCGATGATAAAAAGTCCTGCCAGATACAAAAGAAAAAAGAAACTCTCCGGTGTCAGTATAAAAATCTGCCCTACATAAACGGAAGATACTGCAAGCATGAGCATTGCAACACATGCCGGAATCCTTCCGGCTATTTTTCTGACCGAAAAAAACGCTAAAAGAATCGTAATCATCTGTAGGAAAATCTGCAGGCATACAGCAGCACCAGCTTTATTTCCCAAAAAAGAAAGTACCAATGACAAACACAAAGTATAAAGATAAGAAGCGCCATGCGTGATGGGCTCTACGCCCACTCCCGCTTTCAGCGTTGCATCGTGATAATACTGCGTTATGGCAATCATATCCGAAGTGCTATGCAGATACAGATAAATACGGTATAGCAGACCTGTCAAAAAAACACCAATTACAATAAATACTTCCCCAAAATAAGCCATCCGGCTGTTCATTATGTTTTTTTCTTTCGTATTATTCTGTTTATAGTATCCGGAAACTTTTTTCCTAATGAGAAAATAGCATCCTGTCACACCGACAAAGACCAAACAAACAAAAACAATCGTGCTATAGTCAATGAAGGCAATTACATATTTCTGCCAAAACAGTATGGCATAATCTGCCAGAATTACTCCTGCGGCGCACGTATAGAGCGCCCACAGAACGTAACTTATCCATGTCTTTTTACATGTCATGTTTCTTATCCTTTGTTCTTTCGTCAGTTAAGCGCCTGCTCCAAATCCGCAATAATATCGTTAATATGTTCAATACCAACCGAAAGACGAATCAAATCAGGTGCAACTCCCGCTTCTTTTAACTGCTCATCATTCATCTGTCTGTGTGTATGGCTTGCCGGGTGTAACACACAGGTTCTTGCATCAGCCACATGGGTCACAATAGCTGCAAGCTTTAATTTATCCATCATTTTTGCCGCAGCTTCTCTGCCGCCCTTTAAGCCAAAAGAAATAACACCGCACGTGCCGTTCGGCATATACTTTTTCGCCAGTTCATAATATTTATTCCCCGGCAGTCCCGGATAGTTTACCCAGGCTACCTTTTCATGCGCATTTAAATATTCTGCTGTTTTCTGCGCATTGTAACAGTGTCTTTCCATACGCAGGGGAAGCGTCTCAAGCCCCACATTCAATAAAAAAGCATTCTGCGGAGACTGGATAGAACCTAAATCACGCATCAACTGACTTGTCGCTTTTGTAATATAAGCCGCTTTACCGAATTTCTCCGTATATACAATACCATGATAAGACTCATCCGGCGTACAGAGTCCCGGAAACTTATCCGGATATTTACTCCAGTCAAAATTACCGGAATCTACAATACAGCCGCCGACAGACATAGCATGTCCATCCATGTACTTCGTTGTGGAATGCGTTACAATATCGGCGCCCCACTTAAACGGATTACAGTTAATAGGTGTCGCAAAAGTATTGTCAATAATAAGCGGAACCTGATGGGCGTGTGCAACATCCGCAAATTTCTCAATGTCCAACACTACTAACGCCGGATTAGCAATGGTTTCAGCCAAAACACATTTCGTATTTTCCTTAAAAGCTGCATGCAATGTTTCCTCGTCGGCATCCGGATCTACAATCGTACACTCGATACCCATTTTCTTCATTGTACAAGTCAACAAATTGAAAGTGCCGCCATATACCGTGGAAGACATAATTGCATGGTCTCCCGCTTCACAGATATTGAATACGGCATAGTAATTTGCCGCCTGTCCGGAAGACGTCAACATTGCTGCCACACCGCCCTCCAGTTCACAGATTTTAGCCGCTACATAATCATTGGTAGGATTTTGAAGCCTTGTATAAAAATATCCGTTTTCCTCCAAGTCAAACAGTCTGCCCATCTGCTCTGAAGAATCGTATTTAAAAGTCGTACTCTGATATATCGGCAGTACACGCGGTTCTCCATTCTTTGGTTTCCAACCGGACTGAATACAGATAGTTTCTTTTTCATATTGATTACTCATGTTAATCCTCCATTATTCATCCCAGTTGTGATATACTGCCTGAACATCATCATCTTCCTCCAGAAGATCCAATGTTCTCTGTAAATTTTTGACTGCGGTTTCATCCGTCAGTTCCACCCAGTTCTGCGGAATCATAGTTACCTCAGAAGAGACCGGGACAACATCCGCTTCCCTTACGGCTTTATCGACTGCTTCCCAGTCATCCGGAGCCGTATAGATTTCGTAGCTGTCATCTTCCTCAGCAAAGTCTTCTGCGCCTGCATCCAAAGCAGTCATCATCAGATCATCTGCTTCCATATCGCACTCTTCTTTATCTACGATGATCAGGCCTTTTTTATCAAACATAAATGAAACGCAGCCGGGTGTGCCGACATTTCCCTGTCCTTTTGTAAAGGCACTCCTGACGTTTGCCGCCGTCCTGTTAATATTGTCCGTTAATGCGTCTACAATAATTGCAATGCCGTTTGGTCCATAGCCTTCATAAGTAACATACTTGTAAGTAACGCTGCCATTGTCTCCGGATGCTTTCTTAATACCTCTTTCTATCGTATCATTCGGCATATTGTTTGCTTTTGCTTTTGCAATGACCTGTGCCAGTTTAAAATTGTTATTCGGGTCCGGTCCTCCCTCTTTTACCGCAACGGCAATTTCTCTTCCGATAATCGTAAAAATCTTTCCCTTTGCCGCATCGTTCTTTTCTTTCTTATGTTTAATATTTGCAAATTTTGAATGTCCTGACATTCTTATCCTCCATTCTGATTCAGCTTACAAGTTTGGGCAAAGGCGTTGCCAACGCCTGCACAAACTTGCACGTGAAAAATTTATTTTTCACGTTGCTCTCCTTTGTTTTTATTCATACTATCATTTTTCTTCCGC
The DNA here is from genome assembly GCA_964554405.1 of uncultured Bacteroides sp. GTDB lineage: Bacteria > Bacillota > Clostridia > Lachnospirales > Lachnospiraceae > UBA3282. Next base: position 4,609 of record CAZKOR010000214.1, read on the forward strand.
TTCTTCAACTGTCTTGTCATTTTTTTCGTCCCCTGCTTCCGGCATGGGCATTTTAGAAGCCAGCACACTTTGAATCATTCTATCCTTTACTTCCAAAATTTTGAATAAATATCCCTGACACCAGAATTCAAATTCTTCACCCTCTTCCGGGATATGCTCTAATCTGGAAATCACAAACCCGTTTACGGTATCAAAATTCTCCTCTTCAAGCGCAATGTCAAGTTGTTCTTCTAACTCGTCAAGCGGCATCATGCCTTCGATAATATATTCATCTTTTCCGTTTTCTTTAATGTAACTTTCTTCTTCGTCATATTCATCCTGAATCTTTCCGACAATTTCTTCCAGAATATCCTCCAGCGCAAGAAGTCCTGCCGTCTGACCGTATTCATCAATCACGATTGCCATCTGTATTTTCTCATTCTGCATCGTTTTTAACAAATCGTCCAGTTTTCTTGTTTCCGTAATGAACAAAGGCTCTCTGAGCAGACCTTTGACTTTTCCGATTGGCTTACTCAGCATTTTCTCATTCATCTGCATCCGCATCACGTCTTTTAAATGCAAAATACCGACAATATGGTCAATTGTACCGTCATAAACCGGAAAACGGCTGTTGTGTTCCTCCAGAATAAAAGATGCCGCTTCCTGCAATGTCACATTACAGTCAAGCGCTATCATATTGTTACGGTTTATCATGATATCCTTGGCTTCTTTATCTCCATATTCAAAAATATTGGTTATCATCTCCGCCTCGCTTGCAAGCAAAACGCCTTGTTCATGCCCCACATTTATCATAGAAATGATTTCCTCTTCCGTCACATCTACCGTCTCATCCAGCCCTTTGATACCGAACAACTGTAAAATCCCCTTTGCCGACAACGATACAAATGCCGTAAAAGGCGCAGTGATACGGACAAAACAGTACACAGGCGTAACACAAATCTTAATCCAGGCATCCGGATATCTGGACGCCGCTTTCTCCGGAATCAGCACTCCAAACGTAAGCACTATGTACAAAAACACCACCCAACAGGCAATATACTCAAAATAACTGTTTAGGAGGTATAGGTGCAGCGCCATAAGCAGCAGCGCTCCAAGCAGCATATTGACGCTGATAATGCCAAACTGTAAGGCATTGGAATACTTTGACGGGTTATCAATCATATACTGCAGCCTTGCCGCTTTTTTCTCCGGCTCCTTTTGTATTTCTTCCGGTTCCTGTTCCCGCCTGTTTTGCATCGCGGCATGAAAACCATAAAGTATCATTTCCAGAATCAGCAGAATAAAAAATATCAATACGATTCCGGTACCCCTGACACCATCTTCCATAGTTTAATAATTCCTCCATTCCTGCTTCCGAAGCATCTTCTTTTGTATTTTTTCGCAGCTCTTATGTACCAAGTTCAAGGCTGACCATCAATCCCGTATTCACTTCTTTCATAATCTCCTGATCCAGATGACATACTCTGTCTTTCAATCGTTTCTTGTCAATTGTCCGAAGCTGTTCGAGCAAAATAACAGAATCTTTCACCATATCATACTTGCCCGCATTTAATTCAATATGCGTCGGCAGCTTCGCCTTGTTCATTTTGGATGTAATCGCTGCACAGATTACCGTCGGGCTATGTTTGTTTCCAATATCATTCTGTATAATCAGTACCGGTCTGACACCGCCCTGTTCAGAACCGATTACCGGTCTTAAGTCAGCATAATAAATATCTCCTCGTTTCATATCACACACTTCCTTCAATCATTCCAGCAATTCTAACTGACAGCAATAGTATTGCC
>CAZKOR010000215.1:0-6390 GCA_964554405.1 uncultured Bacteroides sp.
TTGTAACGATAATTTGTATATGAAAAGTCTCTTTATTGATATAATACACGCCATCAGCGATTTTTGCAACAGGTAAATTTCGTTCCTGTTTGAGATGTTTTATCAGCTTTCGCGGATAATGGCAGCTCAAAAGCGTCAGACTGACATCTAGACTGGAGTATTGTGCCTTGTGGGAGGCGTGTTTTGATTTTCCCATCTGTGCAATCAGAAGTCCTGCATATCCAATTGTTTTGTAATAGGAATCAATACTGATGGAAGAGCCGACACCTTTAATTTCAAGCAGGTTGAACGTTCTGAAAATGCGTGCTATATTTTTTGAAATCATTTCATCAGTCAGCTTTTTGATAACGAGTAAGTCAATCCGATAGCTGTTTTTGCCGAGCGGATATTCGGAGATATATTCCAGAATATGAGAATAGTCTTTGAGTTCAATCTGAAAAGCGCAGGAAGCGGCTTCGTGCCAGTTGACGCGGCGTTTAGAAGTAAGAGACATAGAACAGATACCTTTCGTAGTAGAAAGCCTTGAGTTGAAGGCTTGTTTAGATGTTAGAATTGAATGATATGTGAATATCAGATAAAGCATTTATACCATAAACGAAGAAGTGTTACAAATATTTTTTGTATTTGATATGTAGAAAAAATAAATGCCTAGCAGCATCATATATTTTATCTCTTTCAATATATGGAAGTATTTCAAGATTATTTTATAATGCGGATACAAAATATGGTATTGTGCATTTTTTTACATATGATAAAATAAAGAAATAAAGTGCAGAAAAATAGCATACACACAAAATCTTGTGTTTGGGCAAAAGGAAAAAAAGAAAAAACTTGCATAAATTCACAGATATAGTATAATAAATCTATATGTTAGTCGTTTAAAAGGGGTCTGGAATACGAATGGTAAAGGCAATTACAGGTGCCGGAACAAAACAGCTACATAGAGTATTAATAGAAAAAGCGCACGAAAGCCTAATCAGTTGACTCAAAATTGACGATAAAAATACTGATAGTCTTTTTATGCTTTTTTTCGCATGTTAAATAGAATTTATAATTTTCTTATAATAATGAAGTGTTACTGACAGAAGGAGAGAATGTTATGTCCAAGAAAACACCGGTTAAGAAATCTAAAAGGAGATTAAAAAGAAGCGTAAGACGAAGTCTTGCGGCTGTTTTGATGATAACAGCAATCGGCGTAGCTGCGATTCCCGTACCGGAGAACTATGCGGAGGGTGAGAATGAAGGAGAAGAGACTCCGACTGTCCCCGTAGCGGTATATGAGTATCCGAGTTCGCTTGATCCTATTAAACTGAGCGTAGAATTAAGCAGACCTGCAACTGGAATTAATAAAACATATAATGTTTTCACAACCGATGAAAATGAATCTGAGGGCAGTACTTTTAGAATAGAGTGGCAGTATGAATATTTTTCAACTAAGGTTCAAACCAATTTGAAAGATATTATCTGTGGATATAATAACACATATACAAGAGAAGAGTTAGAAGTTTCGACAGATCCTATTGCAAATTATTATCGAGTTTCGCAAAAAGAGCTTGATGACTTTAAAGATCTAGAGAAAAAATATGTGACAGATGAAGATACAAAACAAAAACTTTATTTTTTGCCGGCTGATCCGGAAAATGACCCTACATTAACGGAAACGGAAAGAAGTGATCTTTTAGTCTATTTCCCGGAAGAATATCAGGCGCGGATAAATCGCTATAATGCATATAAGAAGTATAATGATTTATATACGGCAGAGTATAAGGCGTTGAAAGAAAATTCTGAATATAGTGATAAAACGTCGGATGAATTAAAAGCGCTTGCAGAAGCAAATGTTAAAAATAAGAATGGCTTAGATCCTGTAGCGCAGCCTGAAGATACCTATCTTTCTTGTCAAGATTTTCTTTATGACTGGCAATGGTATCGGTATTATTGTGATAGAAATAAAACAAAAGGTCTGGCAGGATGTCAGCTGGAGAAAGTTGCGGATCCTGAAGCAAGAGAGCTTGCTGGCAGTTCGACAATGGTTTATACTTATATTCCCCGTGTTTTAGATGCGAGTAAGTATAACACAGGAGATTATGATGCGCTGGGATTTTATTATGTCAGCAAAGCGGACTTTATTGGCATTGGTAATAACGTATTCAAAAATGTACGGAATGTTAAAAAAGTAATATTGCCTAAAGATCTTAAATATATTGGTGATTCTGCATTTGAGGATTCGTATATTACCTCGATTACTATGGCTAACGTTGAGGAAATCGGAAATCAAGCCTTTAAAAATTGCCCGCAGCTTTCAGAGGTCGTGTTAGAGACGGGGGTTACCAAAATTGGCACGGAAGCGTTCTATGGCATTTCGCCATTGATGTCAATGTCATTTCCGGTAACTCTGAAGTATATAGGCGCTGGCGCGTTTGCAAATTGTAGATCATTAGGAAAATTGGATTTTTCTGCTGTTGATGCAACGGATGTGGTCATTGATGACTATGCTTTTTATAACGATATTGCATTAAGCAGTATAAACTGGATTAGAAAGAATGATCCTCAGGGCGCTTCGGTTAATATTATTTCAATCGGAGAGGCTGCATTTGCAGTAGATGATATTGTGACAGGTTCATTAACTGAATTTACTTTTCCTACAGCGATTTCCAAGAACAAAGGTACAACTTCCGGAGAAGGATCTGTAGGACTGGGAGACTATATACTCGCAGGCAGAACAAATATGAAAACGGTAACTATGCCGACCAGTTACGGAAGCAAGGCACCGGTTATTACAATACCGAAACATATATTCTATAATTGTATTAACCTAGATTCCGTTGTATTTCCGGATACAGGAACTTCTTGTGGATTAGTGCGTTACGAACCGGATTTATTTGCATCGGTATCAAATCCCGATTTCTATGTACAGGGACCGCCGTATACAAATCCTTCAGACCGTTCACCGGCAGAACCCAGAAAATCCACGTGGGATGCTTATACGGCAGTGGCTTCCATAAGAGATGGCGAAAGTGTGCCGAATGTTCCGTATATTTACTATTTGAATGGTAAAAAACATATAGAAGTCAGCGACGGTGATTATCTTGAGAGTATTAACGATACCGGCGTGTTAATTTCCTGTAGTTTAAAAGATGGTGTTCATAAAAAACCGGGAACAGTTGATTTGATTATTCCGGCGGAAGTGGCAGGCACAACAGTAACGGGAATTGATAAGGACTGCTTTTCAAATGATGCAAAAGAACCTGATGATCGTAAGATGAGTCTTGTGGTTCGTAGCTTGACCTTAAAAGATGGTTCCAAAATTGCAATGATAGATGATTCCGTTTTTGCAAACTGGACGAAATTGCAGAGGGTTTATCTTGGAGACTCTGTCAGAAATATTGGTAATAATACGTTCCAAAATTGCAGTTCTTTGGAAGATGTGTACTTTAATACGCCGGAAGGTGCTGTTGCGGATTTCAAAGTTGGTACAAATGCGTTCAAGACGAACAGTCCGCAGCTGACATTCCACGGACCAATCAGCATGAAGTATCAGCCGTATACAGAGGCAATTGCTGCTGATAATACAATTGATGATACTGGAAGAGGTATCAGAATATGCTATAAGAGCCTTTCACCGTCCAATCTGACAGTTATGCGTGATAATGGTACAAATCAGGTTACTTTATTGGATTATCCTAAATATGATCAGATTGAGACTATTCTGGGGAATTTGTATGCTGTAAAGAACGGTCTGTTTATAGATGGAAGCTTTGATGCGCCGGCATATTACAAGGCGTACATGGAAAGTATGTATGAAAGCCTGTATTCCAGTGATCAGTATAATGGCAGGAGAGCAGATTTTAAATCCAGATTCATAGAGGCAAATGGCGATGCTGCTGAATTGGAGGCATTATATACCGATTTTACCGTTTATGGACCGTGGATATCCAGACAGTGGTGTAAGGAATTTAGGGCGGAAGATACAGCAAATGCCGAAAGTTCGCTGCTTGATTTCTTCTTTGAACCGATAACAGCTTATGCAGAAGTGGGCAAGCCGATAGCTTACTTTGATTATGAAAATTACGGGTATGATGTTTATAGGAATTATGCACATACAGGTGAAGCATTCGGACCTTATCAGACTTATACGGACGAAGAGTGGACATTGCTTGATGCAACGAAAAATGTTACCGTACCGGATGGCGTTACATCGATTGATGTAAATGGTTATATGAACAGTGGAGCGAATAATGGTAATGTTTCTCTTTATTTAACTTCTGAAAAACTTGGTTCGAATACTCGTGTGATGTATAATGATAGTCAAAGTGAAAGTACGCTTGAAACGAATCGTGTTAAAGACATACAGGGCGGTTTGTTCAGTGGAAAGTATAAAGACTATGATAGTACGTCAGGCAATGAGAAGATTGAAAAAGGTAATGACCGCTTAGAATCTGTCAACTTAAATCAGGTTACGTATCTGCCGGATTATGCGTTCGACAGCTGTGAGAAACTGAATAAAGTTACAATCGGAGCAGCTTGTACCGATATTAGGAAATTGCCATTTAGGGGATGCCCTTCCCTGACGACATTGACTATTGCAGAGGAAAATCCGAAGTATTCAGCTGATAACAGAATCCTGTATGCGAAGAATGATGCATCTTCTTATACGATAATAGAGTGTCTTGAGTCAAGAGGACAGAATAATGACAATTCTGTTGTGACTTCGGCAAGCGATGTCAAGATTCCGCAGGTAACGTCAATTGCGGATGGTGCATTTGAAGATTGTAATAATGTTTCTACGATTAACCTTTCGGACGCATTGGGACTTACGGTAGTTCCGGAAAGAGCTTTTATGGATTGTGACGGCTTAATTGAAGTAGACTTACCGTTGTCAGTCAATAAGATTGATAAAGATGCGTTCAAAAATGATTTAATCGGAAGGGTGAAGATTCCGGGTAGGGAAGTATTTATCTCCACCAATGCATTCAATAAAGTGGATGGAAAGACACAGCCGACCTATATTATTACGTACAAAGATTCTTCTGCACGCCGTTATGCGGATACATACGGTGACGCAAAGGAATATTATAACCTTGTATGGGAAGACATCGGAGAGTTGTGGACTGTTAATTTCTATGACTTTGACGGTACGCTTGTCAAATCAATGCAGATACAGGATGGTGGATGGTCTATTAAGACATCTGAAGTACCGGAAGTGGAAAGAGATGGTTATACATTCGTAAAATGGGTTGGAACTAACAACGTGGAGATACAGGATGAAATTACGCAGGATACGGATTTCATTGCACAATATGTTTCCAACAGCCCGATGGTAGACGGCAAATGGGTTGTAGACTTCATTGATGGTGTGACAGGTGAGTCATTCTGGCCGACACAGTTTGTAGAGGATGGAAAGGCAGCGGAAGCACCGCCGTATACACCTCACCATGAAGGATATAAGTTCTTGAAGTATACCAAGGACTTTACGAAAGTAACCTCGAATATGACGATTGTTGCCTTGTATGAAGTGGATGCTGCAGGCAATGCAGGAGGAAACGGTACAACAAGCGGTTCTACAACGAATACTTCCGGAACCACAACGAATACTTCCGGAACCACAACGAATACCTCCGGAACCAGCAGTAATAATAACAAAACGTCTGCTTCTACGACGAATACATCCGGCAGTTCAACTTCGACGACAAGTTCTACCGGTGCGACACCGAGACATACCGTAACGGTTGTCAACGGCTACGGAAGCGGCAGTTATGCTGAGGGTGAGACTGTTATCATTGTGGCAAACGAGCCTGCGGAAGGTCAGAAATTCAGTCAGTGGAGAACGGAATCCGAGGGTGTAGAGTTAGTTATGATACTGGCATCCGCAACAACATTCAAAATGCCGGCAAACGATGTTTTGGTTGTAGCGGAATTTACAGCCGGCAGTTCAAAACCGACAACAACCCCGCTGCAGACACCGGCTTCCGGAACTGTTGCAACGAATACTGGAAGAACAGGTGACAGCAATAATAACGGTAATACAAGAGTTGATATTACAAAACCGGGTATCAGCAATAAGAACTTAGCGACAGCAAATGTCAACGGTTCTACCGATAACTTTATTGTGAAGATTTCCGAAACAGCGGAAGCAACACAGGCAGTTCAAAATGCTTTGACAAATAAATACGGCAGTCTGGACGATATCTTGTACTATGCAATGGATATCAGTCTGTATGATTCTACGGGAACAACGAAGATTACAGATACAACCGGACTTTCAGTAGATATTACGATTCCGCTTCCGGATGCGCTTGTTGCCTATGGCGGTAACAATATGATGGGTGCAGTTGTTGGTAATAACCAGCTTGAGGACATGAGCGAGCGGTTTACGACAATCAGTGGCGTTCC
>CAZKOR010000216.1:0-6360 GCA_964554405.1 uncultured Bacteroides sp.
TTGGAAAAGCATGATAATTGTATCGAGCGGGTTATTTTTAATGTATTTAAAGACAGCGACTTAAAGCTATATGAGAGGATTTTTCAATAGTGTTTGGGTAGTTGAAAAAGGAGTATAAATTATGTCTCTTGCATTTCGATTGTTTGTTTTTATTTCTGTATACATTTTACAGGGACTTGGTATGTTCTGGCTGAGTATCGGAATCGTGGGAAAGAAAGTGCGGATGGTGCCTTTTTTACTCTATGCTGTTTTGACATCAATTATCTATCTCTTAAATGCCGGTGGGCTGGTATTTGCAGAGGATGCAACATTTGATTTCTTTGTGCTGCTAGTTACTTTTATAAGTGCCACGATGGAAGTGACTGCTCTTGGCATATTGATATGGAAATGTTATGATATTCCGGTTTTACAGGGAATAGAAGCGGCGATGCTCAGCCACTTTGTTATTTATACGGCGGATGATGTGGTGTCGCAGGCGGCAGCAACTTACAGCCCCTTGTTTGACAGAATGTATTTCTATACTTTTATTACGATTGTACTTCCTAAGTTGTGGGCGTTTTTTGTTGCATTTCTGGCAGCATATGTTTTAAGGAAAAGTGGATTCTACCGCTATTTTGCCTCTCTGTTTTACAACAAATTAAAAACTACATTGATTATGACAATCAGTTATGCGCTGATGTTTGTCTGGACAGTCATTGATTGGTTTTATCCGAATGCGGAGCCGAACGCTTTGTATGCGATTTTCTTTTTCTCCCTGATTACAGTGGTCCTATTATGGGTGCAGTTTATGGCAATGTATACGGTAGGGCAGGAGAAAATACACGTACAGGAAGAGACTATAGCGCAGCAGCAGGCGCATATGGAGTTATTGGAGGAATTACAGCAGGAAATCCGGGCTTTCCGGCATGATGTGACGAATCTTTTTTCAGGATTAACGCTGCAGGCACAGGAGGGTGATTTGGATGGCATACAGGAATTTATGAAAAAGACGAGCGGCTACTTTGATGAAAAATTAGGTAATGAGATTAAGCAGATGGACGGTTTAAATAATATAAAAATTTATCCTGTTCGAAGCCTGCTTACCGCGAAACTGGCAGCAATGCGTCAGAAACATATTCAGAGCGCATTGGAGGTACTTCATCCGGTGCAGGAGCGTCAGATGATGGAGACAGCGGATATTCTGCGGGGATTGGGCATCCTGATTGACAATGCTATGGAAGCCGTTCCCGGAAAGAATGGGGAGATACGTCTTGTCATGCTGCAGGAGGAGAAAGAGCTTTATATAGCAGTCGTTAATAATTATGATGTGACTCCGGATTTAGGTGCGTTATCCGAAAAAGGATATACCACGAAAGGAAGCGGACGTGGCACCGGACTTTCCAGTTATCGTAAAATCATATCCCGTTATCCCGGTTGTGTCTCAAGAACCTATTTAAGAGACGGATTTTTCGTTCAGGAGCTTCATGTACCGGCGGTATAATGCTAATCGACAGGAGAAAAGATTATGATTCCCGTGTATATTTGTGACGATGAACAGGCAATCAGCGCGCGCCTTGAAAAAATCATATCGGATCAGATTATGATTCTGGATGGAGATATGGGACCGGTGCGGGCAGCAGACTGTCCGGCAAAACTGTTGGAATTGCAAAGGCAGGATACGGTTCCCGCAATCTATTTTTTGGATATTGATTTTCCGGGACAAATGAGCGGACTAACGCTAGCGCAGGAATTGCGGCGCTATGACCCAAGAGGATTTATTGTTTTTATTACAGCGCATGGGGATTTGGCATTTGAGACATTCCGTTTGCGATTGGAGGCTTTGGACTATATTGTAAAAGGAGATTATGATGCAATGTCCGTGCGGGTGCGGGACTGCCTTGTCAGCATTCAGGACAGGCTTCGCAATGAACCTGCGGGACAGGGCAGGTATTGTACATTGAAATTATTTGATACCGTGCGGCATATTCCTGTGGAGGATATTTTATATTTTGAAGCATTAGGCTACAAACATACGCTGCGGCTGCATTTGATAAATGAACTGTTGGAATTCAACAGCACTCTAGACCATTTCGGAGAGCAGCTTGGGGAGGGATTCTGGAGATGTCATAGGGGATTTCTGGTAAATCGTGACCATATCCGGGCAGTGCATCTGAAAGAACAGAGCGTGGAACTGGACACGGGAGTGCAAATTCCGCTGTCCCGCAAAGCGAAGTTTGCCATTCGCGAAGCCAAATGAACAATCTGCGAAAGAAATAAGCCATGAGAAAATATCGTTGCTATAATGAGTTCATCATCAAACAAAGGAGCGTGACCATTATGGCAAATACAAAAAGAATAAACCAGGTTTTAGAAAAATTGAATTATGAACCGGAGGAGGGAAAAGCAATCGTTGTCTCTTATGCACCGGAAAATTTAAGCGATAGGATACGACAGTTTTTTTGTAATAGCTTCAGCTACAATAATTTTTTCGCCCTTTCTTTTTGCAAAGAATCTATCGTATTGCTTCCGTTTTCTTCTTACTGGCCGGATGTGAAAAAGAAAGTGACGTTGGAACTTCCGTTTTCTTCCATTCGCGGAGTAGAAGTGTCAGAGTCGGGATTAGATTATCGTATTGATATACAGCTTGACAATGAGGTCATTTCATTGACGGCGCAGCAGGCGGAATTAAGTGCACTTCGCACTTCGGGAGCCTTGAGCCTTGAAGATTATACATTCATTCATAACTGGCATACGAAGAATTTAAAAGGAACGCTGCAGGCGTTGCAGAGACTTGGGCGTTGATAAAATATATTGACTAAATTAGAAAATATGATAGTATAATATTAACGGTGAGTCCTACCGTTAAGTGGAAGTTGTAAAAGCGATGGAATCGCCTTACAGGCGATTCCACATTTTATTATATTTATTTCTCCAGAAAGAATTTTCAATGTTTTATTCTTAAATTTCTTTAAATACTTATATCGGTTTATTTTCAAAACACCTACCACACCCAGTACATGGCAATAAAATAGAATAAGGAGCATTATGAAACAGGAAAGGCTGAATCTATATCGTATAGATATGAAATACATAAGAAACTTACATAATGTAGATAACAGAGTATCATCTGTATCACCTCAAATTGGCAAACAGCATCGAATTTATGTCGGTATAGTTGTCGTATGTAATAATCGAAAATATTTAATTCCTTTATCGCATCCGGTCGAAAAACATAAAAAAATGAGTTCACGGGCTGATTTTGATAAAATAATTGATAAGCACGGGAAATTATTGGGTGTGTTAAATTATAATCTTATGATTCCCGTTGAAGAACAACAACTTATTAAAGTTAATTTAAAAGTAGATAAGATGGATTCAGTTGATAATAAGTACTATAAGCAATTATGTATTGATGAACTTGTATGGTGTCGGAAAAATGCAGATATTATAATAAATAAGGCAAATTGTTTGTATAAACTTTGTGTGGGCGAATCAAATTATAAAGGAAAAGACAGATGTCTTGATTTTAGAAAATTAGAAATGGAGTGTGATAAGTATAATGCCCAAAAGGGGAATTATATTTCTGGCTTCAGCAGGGAGTACATCTTCATGTCGATAATTTTACCGTTCTTGACAGCATTATTCCTCAACGTACCCTCATATTGAAATCCTGCTTTTTCAAGCACTTTGCAAGACGCAATATTATATGCAAAAGGCTCTGCATAAATACGGATAATGTCACTCCTGCTGAAAACGTATTCACAAATTTGCTTTACTGCTTCGGTCATAATTCCTCTGCCCCAATATTCTTCAGCAATGTAATATCCCATCTCTGCGGTCCGTCTGTGAATGTTTCCTTGACGAAAAACACCGATACTGCCAATCACTTTACTGTCTACTGTAATAGCAAACGCAAAAGTTTCATTTTCATCTGCGGAAAGCATAGCAGAAATAAAATCCGTTCCATCTTGCTCTGTGTAAGGGTAAGGCAATCCGTCTCTAAGATTGTCTTGTATTTTTGTATTGGAAAGAGCTGCCGCTAAATCTTTTGCGTCTGATAATTCCCATTTTCTAATTTTGCAAATCATTTTCTTCTACCTCTTTTTAACCATTCAAAACAGTATCATAAATATCTTTAACAATACTCTCAACATCTCTTTCGGATGTAATACATGCTTCATTCAATACATCGGAAAAATCCTTTTCACGCCACCATCCACGCATTGCTTCTTCACCAAATTCATGACAGTTTGACTTTGTCTGATGACGCTTTAAGGTCTCTTCAAATGGCAAATCAAAATAGTAAGCATATATTTCAGTATCATATAATTGGACGGCTAATTCAAATAATGGCTTATACCAGTCTGCATACATAATTCCTTCTAGTATAACAATATTACTATGCGTGTTTCCATATATCAGAAGTTCTTTCATAAGAGGTATTGCCAGAGAGTTTTCGCCGTCTTTGACTTTGAGAATATCTCTTCTAATCACGTCTTGAGAAATAAGCATAGTGTTGCGACCGAATCTACTCTGCAGTTCTTTTGCAACTGTGGTTTTTCCGCTGCCGGAATTACCTCTAAGTATAATTAATTTTCGCATAACGTCCTCTTCTCTATATCGAAATCCAATACCTTTGAATTAAGCCGCTTTTACTTAATCCTACCGTATCAGTGACTTCGTTTTCCAACACTCCGCCGTTTTTCATAATAGTTCTCCGCGAAGCCTCATTCTTCTTATCACAAGTGACAAGAACTTTATGTTCTCCAAATTCACGGCAAATGTCTAAAATCAATCTAAGCATTTCAGACGCATACCCTTTTCGTCTTTCGGACGGACGAATACTATATCCGATATTGCCCCCGAAGTTAAGGAGAAAATCTGTTAGTGGGTGCCGAAAATCAATGATGCCGACAACATAATTATCTTTCTGTCTTACTGCAAGAAATACTTCTGATGGAACATATCCGCTTTTATACATTGCTTTCAGCCTTGCTTCAAAATTAATCCACTCATCAAATGACTGCACATTTTCAAGCCCCGCACAGCCGTCAAAGCTCTCATTGTTTTGCAGCATTTCTTCTCTAAGTGTCATAACTTGTTTTGCGTATTGTTTGGTCGGTCTTAATAATATGATTTCATTCATGATATTTTCTCCTATAGTTAGCGCTTTTTACTATTATGATATTTGATAAAGGAAAAAGCAAGCTTTAACTCAACTGTCAGGTGAATTATTGTGTCATATTCCCTTATTACGTTATGGAAATAACTCTCCGGTTAAGCTAAGATAAAGACAACACAGCACCGCAATTGATTTATCAGTAAAGGAGAATGAGAGTAAGATGGATAATCTGAAAACAGGGGAAGTAATCTGCAAAAGACGTAAGGAGCTGGGACTAACACAAAATCAGCTTGCGAAATCGCTGAATATTTCATTTCAGGCAGTCTCTAAGTGGGAAAATAACACTGCATACCCTGATATAGAAATGCTTCCCAAACTGGCGGCAGCCCTTCATACAACAGTTGATGCACTGCTTGGTTATGAAAGTGTGGTAACGGATTATGACAGGCGTTACAATACGGAAGAGTATTACTGGGGACTTATGCCGAATCGTATCTGTTATGATATCATGAAAATTCTTCCGCCTATCAAACCCTATCGCGTACTGGATATTGGATGCGGCGAAGGAAAGGATGCGGTTTTTTTCGCAAAATGCGGCTATGATGTAACTGCACTTGATATATCTGAACAGGGGATTGAAAAAGCAAAAAGACTTGCAGAGCACAATAAGGTTGAGGTTAGATTTTTTAAGGCGGACCTCTTTGATTATCGCCCTGACACAGAGTACGACATTATATTCAGTAGCGGAGTTCTTCATTTTATTCCACAAACTGACCGTGAAGAACTTTGTAACAGTCTGAAAGCACATACCACAGATATCGGTATCAATGCCCTGAATGTATTTGTACAAAAACCGTTTATAACCCGTGCTCCGGACAGTACAAGGGATGAAGAAAAGAGACATCCATGGAAGTCAGGTGAACTATTCGGGTATTATCATGACTGGCTGTTCCATACTTGCAGGGAAGAAATATTTGACTGCAACAGCGGGGGGATACCTCATAGGCATTGTATGGATACGCTTATTGCACAAAAAACAGAGGGAGGAAGCGAGACAAATGAAACCGATATATAGCGGCAAAGTAAGGGAAATTTATGATATCTCGGATAAACACTTAGTAATTGTAACAACTGACAGAATATCTGCATTTGACCATATTTTGCCAGTGCAGGTAAACGGCAAAGGAATCGTTTTGAACAAACTATCTAACTTTTGGTTTGATAAGACCCGGAATATTACAGCAAACCATATTGTTGAT
>CAZKOR010000217.1:0-6242 GCA_964554405.1 uncultured Bacteroides sp.
ATATACAGACTGTCTGGGGCATAGGGTTTAAGATGAAAACTTTATGATTTCTTTAAACTTTTCCTATAGTTTCTAAAAGAATGCCTGATAGACTGGGAACTATAAACAACAACAGATATTGGACATGGAGGAAAAGATGGAAGAGAAATCGTATGTTTTAAAGACAGAAGGGCTTACCAAGATATACAGCGGACGTAAGGTGGTAAATAAGGTAAGCATGCATGTGAAAAAAGGTGATATCTATGGTTTTATCGGGAAAAACGGAGCCGGGAAAACGACTTTTATGAGAATGGTTGCAGGGCTTGCCGGACCTGATGAGGGCAGTATAGAGTTATTCGGCAGTACGGATATTGAGAAACAGCGCATGCGCATCGGTACACTGATAGAAGAACCGGGGCTGTACCGGGGAATGACGGCAGCGGAGAATCTGGAGGTAGTCAGGCGTACCTATGGGATAACGGATAAAAATGTCATTCAGGACGCCATTGATTTTATCGGTCTAAAGGAGGCCGGAAAGAAAAAAGTCAAGGACTTCTCCATGGGGATGAAACAGCGGCTCGGCATAGCGGTAGCGCTTTTAAAAAACCCTGACTTTTTGATACTGGACGAGCCGATTAATGGATTGGACCCGCAGGGTATACGGCAGATGAGGGAACTGTTTGTAAAACTGAACAGAGAGAAGAATATCACCATTATCATATCAAGCCATATTTTAGGAGAACTTTCCAAGATAGCAACAGCATACGGCATTATCCGCGACGGCGAACTGGTGGAAGAATTTGACGCAGAAGAACTGACAAGACGCTGCCGCAGATGCCAGCGTCTTGAGGTGGATGATACGCAGCGGGCTGTCCATGTATTGGAGGAAGAGCTGCATATCAGGGAATATGATGTGCCGGAAAATCATGTCATACGCATTTTCGAGCAGTTGGAAAACTCTGCGGAAATCAACCGGAAACTGATGCTTGCAGGGATAGGAATTAAAGAAAATTATCTGGCGGGACAGGATTTGGAAGGTTACTTTATGGATTTGATTGAAAAGGGGGAAAAGAAATGATTAACTTATTGAGCGCGGAAATTTATAAATTAAAGAAAAGCAAAAGTTTTAAGGTGGCGGCAGGACTGGCTGTTTCATTTACGGTAGTTATTTATCTTCTTGAGGAACTGCTTTTGAGCGGGCTGGTAGAAAATGTTGATAAGGCTATGATAGAAAGGTCCACTATCCTGCATATGTTGAAGCAGATGTTTGGGCAGTGTAATACCATTATTTTTGTTACGATTTTTGTGTGCCTGTTTGCGATGGGAGATTACAGCAGCGGTGCAATAAAAAATATTGTGGGTAAGGGGCTTCGGAGAGAGGAGATTTATCTTTCAAGATTTTTGGTAACGGAGTTTGGTGCGGTGATGATATATCTGCTGACTGCCTTGGCAGTTTTAGTAGGGGGCGTTATCTTTCTTGGAACAGAACAGATAAACGGAGCAGTTCTCTATGATTTTATTTCTTATCTTTCTTTGCAGATATTATACCTGACAGCTTATACGGCGATTATTATCTTGGTTTGCGAAATTACAAGGAATACGGCTGGTATCATTATATCGTTACTTGGAATCATGCTGCTTTCGAATATGGTATTTGAGGGGATAGATATTGTAATAAAGGCGGCCGGCGCTTCTTTTTCATTATCGAAATACTGGATAATGACGGTGATAGCAAGTTGTCCGGCTGCGGATATTCCGTCATGGTTCGTTACAAGTTCCGGTATTGCGGCAGGCGTATGGTTAATCGTTTCTTTGGCAGCGGGAATGCTGTGTTTTTCATGGAAGGATGTAAAGTAGGAGTTTCGTATGAGAGAAATCTTGATTGGAGCGTTGGTTCTTGCGGTAATTTGTTTGGGAACGAGATTATGGTGTTACAGACGGCAGATAAATTATCTGCTGGAACAAATCAGTCTATTGGAGCAGGAGGATACGAATTATTGTCTATCCTCCTATTGCCGTGTCGGAAAAACGGAGAAGCTTATCAGTGAGCTTAACCGTGTCTGGCAGAAAAAACGTGAGAGGATGATATCACTCAAAAAAGGAAACAGGAGCTATCGGGAAAGTATTATAGGGATATCTCACGATATAAGGACGCCGCTCACCAGCGCAAAGGGATATACACAGATGCTGTTAAAGGGTTCCCTGACGGATGTAGAAAAGCAGCAGCGTTATATTGAAAAGGTGGAACAGCGAATTGATGATGTGGTGGATATGCTGGATCAGCTTTTTGAATACGCCAGGGTAGAGGCAGGCGAGAGAAGCTTCCATGCGGAAAGGATAAATCTGAACAATATCTTTACAGATACGCTGTCCATGTTTTATGATGATTTCGTTCAGGCAGGCTGTGAACCTGTTGTGAATATCAGTGAAACGCCTTTGTACATTGAGGCGGACGCAGACGGGGTGAAAAGAATCATAGAAAACCTCATTAAGAATGCGATTATCCATGGAACAGGAGAGTACCGGTTTTCCGTGAAAAGGCAGGACGAACAGGCGGTGATTACGATGTCAAATCTAACTGACAGCATAGAAAAAGGCGACATGGAGCACATCTTTGAACGCTTCTATACAACAGACCAGTCGCGAACCCGTAAGACGACAGGACTCGGACTAGCCATTGTAAGGCAGTTTACGGAAAGCATGGGCGGGACTGTGAGCGCCGATTTGACGGACGGGGTTTTCAGTGTAAGGGTGGCATTTTCTTTTCCATAAATTCCAGTTTGATTATAATTGCGGGCTGTGGTATGATATATAAATATTTTGAAATTATCTGCTCGAATAGGGAATTATTATGATAAAGATAGTATTTTGCGATGACGATTTGAGTGTATTAAGTGAAGTTAACACGTTATTAAATCAATATCGTGCAGAACGAAATCCGGAAATTGCATACATGACTTTTCACAGTCCATTGGAATTGTTGGCTGAAATTGAAAAAGGGCTGCGTATGGATATTTTGTTTTTGGATGTTATTATGCCGGGTGAAGACGGGATTAGTGTGGCAAAGGAGATTCGTCAATATGATAACAACGTAAAAATAATTTTTTTGACGTCCTCCTCTGAATTTGCAGTGGAATCCTATACGGTCGGAGCCTATTTTTATCAAATGAAACCGGTCTGTGCGGAAGCGTTTTTTGAGTTGATGGATTCCGTTATTGCCGATTGTGAAAAAGTACGGCACTGCAGTTTGATTCTGCGCTGTAAATCCGGTATCACACGGATTAATTTGGAAAAACTGGTATACTGTGAAGTAATCGGGCGTACATTATTTTTTCATTTAGAAAACGGAAAAGTTTTGGAAAGTATCGGGAGTTTGGATGAATTGTGCGGTAAGCTTGTGCAGTATGAAAATTTTCTGCGCCCACATCGTTCCTTTTTAATCAATATGGAGTATATTCAGAGTATTTCCGGCAGGACGATTACAATGGATAACCTGGTAGAAATTCCCATTCCACACGGGAAATGCTCCGAGATTAAAAATTTGTATTTTGAATATGCATTTAGTAGAAAGCCGGGGTTTATATTATGAGCAGCGTTTATTTGATTAATCTCGTTGCTGTTGGTATTTTTGGGATGATCTTATCCGCGGCATTTTGTGATATTCTATGGACACGAAAAAAAATTTTGATTATTACAGGCAGTATGGCTGTCATTTTGATGTTTCAGGGAATTATGTATTTTGGGATTAATCACGATATCGTTGAGTATCTATATCCGTTTATTACTCATTTGCCTCTTGCCGCAGTGCTTTGTATGCTCAGCAAAAGCTTTCTTTGGCCGACATTTTCGGTACTTACCGCCTATTTATGTTGTCAGATCCGCAGGTGGATGGCATTGTTTATCGTCGCTGTATTTTCAGGGAATTCAGTGATGCAGGATACGGTGGAATTAATTATGACGCTGCCGATATTGCTGATTTTATTGCGGTTTATTGCCCCTGCCGTGCGTTCTGTTTCACGATATACGGTTTCGGCGCAAATTCAGTTTGGTATGGTGCCGGCGTTATATTATGGTTTTGATTATCTGACGCGTATTTATACAAAACTGCTTTTGGAAGGCGTGCTGGTAGCAGTGGAATTTATGCCGTTTGTATGCAGTGTGGCATATTTAATATTTGTGGTGCATACTTCGACAGAAGGGCGGATACGCAGCCGGCTTGAACAGACACAGGATATTTTGAATCTGCAAGTCGAGCAGGCCGTTCGTGAGATTAGAGTCCTGCGGGAGTCCCAACAGAAAAACAGTATTTATCGCCATGATTTACGTCATCATATGCAGTACCTTTCTTCTTGTATTGAAAATGGACGGCTTGAGCAGGCACAGGAATATATTCGTGAAATCTGTTTGGGAATTGAGGCGAATAATGTCATGGTCTTTTGCGAGAACGAAGCGGCGAATTTGATTTTCTCCGCTTTTTTCGGGCGGACAAAAGATTGCGGCATTCCCATTCAAATCAGGGCGGGGATTCCGAAAAGTATCCCGATAGCTGAAAGCGATTTATGCGTATTGCTTTCGAATGCATTGGAAAACGCATTACATGCCTGTCAGAAACGAAAAGAAAGAGGGCTGCCCGCAGAGATTGAAGTTACGGCATATGAGAAAAACGGAAAGCTCTTTTTTCAATTTATTAATTCCTGTGATAAGGATATTATTTTTAAACATGGTATTCCTGTTACGCATACTCCGGGACATGGAATGGGAGTGCGCAGTGTTTGTGCCATTGTAGAGCGCTATGACGGTACCTATGCATTTTCCAGCAAAGATGATAAGTTTATCTTATGCGTTTCACTTTGATGCTATTGTCGATTCAATGCAGTTTTGGGTCGATTCGCGACATATCTTCCTTTTTTAGAAAGTGTTACTGTACACTATTTAAAGCGACGGCAGCACGCTATAAAAACAGACCGACTGACTAAGAAAGGAGTTTATAATTATGAAAAAAAGGATTGTATCGATTGCCATGGCTGCATGTATGGCAGCGACCTTGTTAACGGCATGTGGAGGAAGTAAGGAAACAAGTGCACCGGCATCCGCGTCACAGACAGAAACGACTGTTCCTGCGGCACAGGATGAAACAAAAACAGAAACAGCAGATTCGGCAGATACTGACGCAATATCTGATGAAGCGTTTGCAGCTTTACAGGAGTGTTATGAAGCAATGGTAGACCATTATAATGCGGTACTGGAATTATACAGTATGGATGAAATCGCGGCAAATGCAGATATTGAAGAAGTCATGAACGAAGCTGCTGATGTTATTAATGAGATGGGAGAAATCACACAGGATTCCATTACGAATGATGATGCTTTGGAGTTAATTGAAGCGATGGAAAATATTACAGAAGCGCTTAATATGCTGGCAGACGGTATGGAACTTGCTGATGGTGTGATGGTATCTGACGAGGATTTTGCAATTTTACAGGAGAATTATGAAGTTTTGGTAGATACATATAATGCAGTGGTAGATGCATACAACGGCGGAGCATTTGAAGCAGATGCTGATTTTGAAGATGCAATGAATGAAGCTGCGGAAGTGATAGAAGAGATGGGGACAATAGAGCAGGATACGCTTACGGTGGAAGATGCGGAAACGCTGAATGCTTTGATGGAGGAAATTTTTAATGCGCTTTCAGAGGTTGCTGTTGACGAGAAGTAATGTCTTCAGCAAAATGAATATGCTGCCAATATATCTTTTGAACATCTAAATAATGCAGGTCACTCCTATCAGAGCGACCTGCATTATTTCATATTTTTTATATCCCAATGTCCATAGTCTTTCTCGGAAGAACGAGCTTATTTCCGGATTGTACAAGAGCGTTATCAACGGACTCTCTGGTTACGCTGTCAAGAATTTTTCTGCTGAACGGCTGTCCTAAATCCCAATTCGGGTCGGCAGCTTTTGCCGCATCATAAAAAGCCTGACGGTATGCTCTTTCATACTGTTCTAAAGTCCAGGTTCCTTTCAGTCTGTTTTCTTTCGGAATACTGAGCTGAAATTCGCGGAAAACTTCCGAACGTTTCGTTGTATTTCCGTTTGCAACACCGTATTCCTGTAAGAAATGACGTTTGGTTTCATCAAACATTTTCTGGCGCGCTTCATCCGAAACATCAATAATCTGATGCCGTTCGGATTCCGGTATGCCGTTTGCAATCATTCCCGGCACAACAATGCCGCCCGGTCCGACATAATCTCCGTCTTTATT
>CAZKOR010000218.1:0-6212 GCA_964554405.1 uncultured Bacteroides sp.
TGGAACTTAAGGTTTTGTATGTGATACTGCCAATGTACTTTTGCATTTCATTAAAACGGACAACTCCAAATTCCATCAGCGTATAGAGGATGAACATTTTATATTTTCCCTGAATTAAAGACATTGTGTAATTAAAACCTGTTTCGTTAAGTTTGCAGTTTGCAATACATTCTTTTGTCATATCACTTTCCTCTGGGATAGTATATATCTTTAATGTACGTACTTGCTATATCTATAGGTATCTGCTACAATTATAGCGGTTAAAAGAGATTGCGTCAATCTAAAAATGAAAAAGAATGGAGGCAAAACAAAATGAAAAAAGATTTAGGAGTAGTTCAGGCTGTTTATCCTATGCCGGTTCTTATGGTAGCTGCATATGGAGAGGAAGACAAGGTAAATGTGATGAATGCCGCATGGGGAATGATTTGCAATGGAGACAGAATTGCATTGTTTATTGATGAAGACCATAAGACTACGCAAAACCTTCTTAAGAAAAAGGCTTTTACGGTAAGTATTGCAGACCGGGCGCATATGGATGTGGCAGACTTTTTTGGTATCGCTACAGGAAATAAGATGCCTGATAAATTCGAAAGAACCGGATATACGGCAGTTAAAAGCGCTCATGTGGATGCACCGGTTATTGAAGAATTTCCGGTTGTAATGGAGTGTGAACTTGCAGAGGTCGTAGAAACAGAGAGCTTCTACTGTATCGTAGGAAAAATTGTAAATACTGCGGCAGAGGAAAGCGTGCTTAGTGAGAATGGAAAAGTAGACCCTGCGAAATTGGATGCACTTATTTTTGACCAGTTCCAGCATGGATATTATGTGACCGGCGAGCAGGTTGGAAAAGCATGGAATGCCGGTGCAGGATTGATGAAGAACTAAAATGTTTTATCATGTTTGGTATTAGTGGAGGTAACTGACTATGATGAAAGCTGTTGTGTTTGACATTGGACAGACGCTTGTCGAGTATAAAAAGCCTTTAAATTGGTCTAAGCTGTATAGACCAGCATTTGAAAGTATTGCTGATAAATGCGGTTATGCTTTTTCAGATAGTCATTATCAACACGCCCATCGGCTACTTTCTCAATATAATACGAGAGAGTACCCGCGGGATTATGAGGTAACATCCGACCGGATTTTCAGCGAAATTCTAAGCGGTATGGATATACCAATGAAGGATATAGAGCAAGTTAAGTTACATTTCTATTCATATTTCAGACAAGATGCAGCTCTGTTTCCGGAAGTTGAGGAGACTTTAAAAATACTTTATGATAAAGGAATAATATTAGGAACTTTATCTGATGTTGCGTATGGTATGGATAATATATATGCGTTGGATGATATTAAGTCGATAATAAAGTATATCGATTATCCGCTTACTTCTAATGATGTAGGTTATCGAAAACCCCGTGCAGAAGGCTTAAAGTTTTTGGCAGAAAAAATGCAGGTTGATAGGAAAGAAATGATATTTGTCGGCGATGAAGAAAAAGATATCATGTGTGCGGCTAATGCAGGCGTATACTCTGTTTTGATAAATAGAAGTAACGAAATAAAAAATTATGGACAAAATAAGGAAATAAAGTCGTTGGATGAATTATTAACTATGTTTGGGTGAGGGCACATGAAAAAGCGTAGAAAAAAATTTTTGTGCCTGTTTTTTTGGTGTATGCTTTTTCTATTTAGCGGATGCGGGAAGCGAACACCGGAAAATCAGGGAATCAGGATAACCTTTTTTGATGTAGGAAAAGGTGATGCCATTCTGATTGAGACAGATGGGCATAGTGTGTTGATTGACTCCGGTTATGATGATACATCAGATATGATTCTGAATTATCTGGCTAAGCGGAATGTGAAGCGGCTGGATTATATGATACTTACCCACTTTGACAAAGACCATGTGGGCGGTGCGGACCGGATTCTGGAAGCGGTGGAGGTGGGAGAAGTTCTCCAACCGGATTATGTGTCTGATTCAAAACAATATCTGGAATATCAGGAAACTATGAAAGATAAG
Organism: uncultured Bacteroides sp.; assembly: GCA_964554405.1. Lineage (GTDB taxonomy): Bacteria > Bacillota > Clostridia > Lachnospirales > Lachnospiraceae > UBA3282. Next base: position 2,015 of record CAZKOR010000218.1, read on the forward strand.
GAAAAGCAGGCTCATCTAGTGACACAGACGGAGCGTTTTTCTCTGGACGGGGCGGATTTTCTGATTTATCCGCCGCAGCAGGAAGAATATGAGGAAGAGGATAATGATTTTTCCCTTGTTATCAGTATGACATATGGAAATAGAAGTTTTCTGTTCGCAGGGGATTGTGAGCGGGAACGTCTGAAGGAGCTTTTAGGGCAGACAGAATTTAGCCTTTCCCATGATGTTTTGAAAATACCTCACCACGGAAAAAAAGAGAAGAATTCGGTGGAATTTCTAAAAGCCGTTTCCCCAACGATAGCAGTATTCACCTGCCCGGAGGAGATGGCGATAGAGGAGGATATTTCCGAGGTGTTAGAGGAGATGGGAACGTTGAGTTATACGACGGGAAAGGGAACTGTTACTTGTGTGTGTGACGGGGATGTTTTGCAGATGATGCAGGATTGAGAAGTAAAAGTCCATTGCAAAATGAGGTTTGTATGTTATTATTTAAGTAAAGATAGGATTAGGAATAAAAGACAGTGATTATCAAGACTTAACATAATAAGGAGCCCTTAAAATGTCAAATCAAATCCTTGTCCTTAATCAGGACAACGAACATATTATAGACAACATCCGTTGTTTTGCACTGGATATGGATGGAACTATCTATCTGGGCGAACAATGGATTGCAGGTGCGAAAGAATTTTTGAAAAGAATAGAAGAGTCAGGACGAAGCTATGTATTTCTGACGAACAATTCCTCCAAAAACCCGGCGGTTTATGTAGAAAAACTGCACCGCATGGGATGGGATGTGACAGAAGACAAAATCATTACCTCCGGACAGGCTGCGATTTTCTATTTGCAGAAACATTTTTCGGGAAAAAGAGTTTTTCTGTTAGGAAATCCGCTCTTACAGGAGGAATTTGAACAGGCGGGCATCTTACTGGATGATACGGCGCCGGAAGTAGTCGTTACGGCGTTTGATACGTCTCTTACTTATGAAAAAATGTGCAAAGTATGCGACTTTGTAAGGGCAGGACTTCCCTATCTTGCGACCCACCCGGACTATAACTGCCCGACGGAAACCGGATTTATTCCGGACGCTGGCGCCATTCATGCATTCATTCATGCATCCGCGTTCCGCTATCCTGACCGCATCATAGGAAAGCCTAACAGCGACATCGTGGATTACCTGATAAACAGGGTCGGAACAGAGCGTGAGCAGATAGCGATGGTAGGCGACCGCCTTTATACCGACATTGCAGCAGGCAGAAACAACGGACTAAAAAGTATTTTGGTGTTAAGTGGAGAAGCCACACTTGAAGATGTATCATCATCCGACATCCTCCCACACCTGATTTTTGATTCCGTGCAAGATATTATTCCGATGTTGTAAGGAGCGTGATACAAAATAAATGCCAATTCTTTCTTATTTTATCTTGCCGAGAGCGGGAAAAGATGGTATGCTGATTTCACTAAGTTGGAAATGTTATCGGAATGGAGGAAAAAATGAGAAAGAGCGGTGTATTATTACCGGTTTCCAGTATCCCATCAAAATATGGAATAGGAACCTTTTCTAAACAGGCATATGAATTTATTGATTTATTAGCGCAGGCCGGGCAGTCATATTGGCAGATACTGCCGCTTGGTCCGACAGGCTATGGAGATTCGCCCTATCAGTCTTTCTCCACATTTGCAGGCAATCCTTATTATATTGACCTGGAAACATTGATAGAAGATGGGCTTTTGACCCAAAAAGAGTGTGACAGCTATGATTTCGGAGATAATGCTGAATACATAGACTATGAGAAAATTTATCTGTCCCGTTTTAAAGCGCTGCGGAAAGCTTTTGAGAACAGTCATATAGAGCAGGATAAGGATTTTCAGGATTTTATTCGTGACAACAGTTATTGGCTTGATGATTATGCGATGTATATGGCGGTCAAAAACTCTTTTGACGGGGTAAGCTGGATAGAATGGGATGAGGATATTAAACTGCGGAAAAAAGAGGCAGTTTCGGCATATCAGGAGAAATACCGGACGGAAATTACATTTTATCAGTTCCAGCAGTTCCTTTTTGCAAAGCAGTGGAGTGCGTTAAAGGCATATGCAAATGCAAAAAAAATACAGATTATCGGAGATATCCCGATTTATGTTGCGTTTGACAGCGCCGATACATGGGCAAATCCGGAGTTGTTCCAGCTGGATGAAAACTTAGAGCCGCTTGCCGTTGCAGGCTGCCCGCCGGATTCTTTTTCGGCAACCGGACAGCTTTGGGGAAATCCGCTCTATCGTTGGGATTATCATAAAAAGACAGGCTATGAGTGGTGGATGAAGCGCATTGCTTACTGTTATCAGCTGTATGACGTTGTGAGAATCGACCATTTCAGAGGTTTTGATGAATACTACTCGATTCCTTACGGGGATGAGACTGCCGAGTTCGGACATTGGGAGAAAGGTCCGGGATATGATATTTTTAAAGCCATGAAAGAAAAACTTGGGAAAAAGGCAGTTATTGCAGAAGATTTGGGATTCTTAACGGATTCGGTTTTGAAACTGGTAAAAAAGACAGGTTATCCCGGCATGAAGATTTTGCAGTTTGCGTTTGATCCCAGAGAGGAAAGCGATTATCTGCCGCATAATTATACGGCGAACAGTGTCGTATATACGGGAACGCATGATAATGACACCGTGCTCGGCTGGCTGGAGTCTTTGAGCAGACGTGACAAAGCGTTTGCCAAAAGGTATCTGCATATCCGTTCCAATAAAGATATTCAATGGGAGTTTATCAGAGCGGCAATGGCAAGCGTTTCCGATACCTGCATTATTCCGATGCAGGATTATCTCGGACTCGGTGCGGAGGCAAGAATAAATATTCCGTCCACGCTTGGCTTGAACTGGAAATGGAGAATGCTTCCCGGTGCATTTGATGAAACGCTTGCAAAACGCATCAAAGAAATGACAAAATTATATGGAAGACTTTAAAGGGAAAACATTATCCCTGTCTGCCGGCGCTTAAATTGGAATTATGATAAGCCGGATTGTTGGTAACGTCCTCAAGAAACCAATCAACCGGAAGAAAAGCGCCGGCAATTTCTTCGCTCGGAAATTCCACTTCCGCAATGATGAGATCGGAGAAAGGCTCATCAAAAATATCCAGTTCAATCGTTAAATTGATTTGATCAGCAGTAAACGCCTTATCCGCTGCAAATTGCGGATTTTCAATCGGAATTAAATATCGTTTCTTAGAAATAATATTTCCATCGGCTTTTTCACGTAAATGATAATAAGAAGCCTTATTTAATGGCAGATTATATTCTTCTCTTGCCATAAGTCCTTTTCCTTTATAAGTCAGATAATATTCATCATCCTGCTTTCTGATTCGGACGACAGGGTCGGTATTTAAGTATGCCTGTTCAATATGATGAAAAGGATATTGGTCTAAATGATCCGGGAGAGATTTCACTGTAAATTTGCGTTCGATTTCCATAAAAGGGCTCCTTTTTTTATATGATGGATTTTAGATATTATATGCTTGTAGAATAAACCATAAAAGACGGCTTGTCAAAGTAAAGATGCTTCGATATAATAGTGTGAAAAATAAATTATTTCATAATCTGAACAGGAATGGGGGATTAAGATGAGTAAAGTATGTGTTTTTTTTGCCACCGGATTTGAGGAAATTGAGGCGTTGACCGTAGTGGATATTCTGCGCAGGGCAAATGTCGATGTGGACATGGTTTCTATTACCGGAGAGAAAAAAGTGACAGGTTCCCACAACATTACGGTAGAAATGGATAAACTGATAGAAGAGGTTGATTTTGAGCAGACCGATATGATTGTTTTGCCGGGTGGAATGCCGGGAACAGTGAATTTGGAAGCTTGTGAGCCGCTGATGGAGCAGGTTGACGCATTTTATAAAGCGGAAAAATATATTGCGGCTATCTGCGCTGCACCGAGCATCTTCGGACACAGAGGTATGTTACGGGGTAAAAAGGCGTGCTCCAATCCGGGATTTGAGAGCCATTTAGAGGGCGCTGATGTGAAAAAAGAGCCTGCAGTTGTTGCAGGACATATCATTACAAGCCGCGGTATGGGAACGGCAATTTCTTTCGGGCTCGCTATTTTAGAGCAGTTGGAGGGCAAAGATGCTGTCGCGCCAATGAAAGATAAAATTGTTTTTGAGACAGATTTATAATTACTCAAACTTACCAAA
>CAZKOR010000219.1:0-6211 GCA_964554405.1 uncultured Bacteroides sp.
CAGTTTATCAGAGAAGAAATGAAAAAACAGGACATAGTTGCTTTTGTTGCAGACGGTTCTATTCTGCCAAGGGAAAGCGGCGTATCAGATAAACCGTTAAAAGACGGTGTTCCTTTTAAAACTCCTGAAAAAATGGCAGTTACTTTAAGACTTCCTCATAAAGGAGAACTGAAGGGGATGGGTATTAAAAAAGGCATCACTTTAATTGTCGGCGGCGGTTATCATGGAAAATCCACTCTGTTAAAGGCATTGGAACGTGGTGTTTATAATCATATTGCCGGAGACGGAAGAGAGTATGTGATTACGGATGAAACGGCATTAAAACTCCGTGCGGAAGACGGAAGAAAAATTACGAATACGGATATTTCTTTGTTTATCAATCATCTACCAAACGGAAAAGATACTAAGAAGTTCTGTACATTGGATGCCAGTGGAAGCACTTCTCAGGCGGCTAATATTATAGAAGGAATAGAGGCAGGGACAAAGTTACTTTTAATTGATGAAGATACTTCGGCAACTAATTTCATGGTGCGCGATGAATTGATGCAGCGTATTGTTGCCAGAGAAAAAGAACCAATTACACCGTTTTTGGAGCGTGCAAGAGATTTGTACGAAGAAGCTGGAATTTCTACGATTTTAGTTGTAGGAAGCTGTGGTTCTTATTTTTATATAGCGGACAGTATCATTCAGATGGATTCTTATCATGCAGTAGATATTACGGATGAAACAAAAAAAGTGCTTGAAAATTATTCTATTTCGGTTGTATCCGCTCCGGAATTTCATCTGCCATCGGATAAAAGAGAAATTGATTTATCCGGTTCAACGCAAAAAAGAAAAACATATCACGGAAACGGTTATGTAGAGGAAAGACTGAAAATTAAAAGAATGGGGAAGACGGCATTTTCTATCGGAAAAGAAAATCTTGATTTGCGGTATGTAGAACAGCTTGTAGATGAAGAACAAACCCAGACACTTGCTTATCTTCTTCGTTATGCAAAAGAGAATTTTAAGGACGGAAAAAAGGATGTGAAAAGCGTTGTAAAGGCGTTAGAAAATATATTGGAAATAAAAGGCCTTTCGGGAATCTGTGATAAAGGAAATGTTCCGTCAGGCCTTGCCATGCCGAGAGTACAGGAAATTTTCGCATGTTTTAACAGGTATTAAATATATAAATAATTATTTTTTATGTATGGTATCAATAATAATAGACACAATACCGCATCCGATACCGAATACCGGATATACAACAATAGAGGGCATACCCCATTTATCATATACGAATCCCAGTATTAAATAGATGATTGTTGCAATCAGCATAAGACAGCCGCTAATATGCCCTTTTAGTTGCTCTTTCTTGTAATAATCAGATTCTTTATCATTTGATAAATTATATTCCTCAATATCATATTTTGCCTTTTGTATTCCCGCATAGACAAAACCGGTTACTGCAACGGCAATCAGTAATAAGAAGACAGAGCCTGAAATACCATCTAAATCAAAAGAAGCAGGAATATTTTGCCTGATTACGGATGATGCAGCTTCTACTCCCATCATAATGACAACGCCGATTAATATAAGAACAACACCGCAGGTTACCATGACCGTAAACTTTTTATTAAAGGCATTTTCTTCATTTTCATTGTAGAAATTTTCTATGTAAGGATTCTTTTTTGTAAAGTCAGCATGCTGCAGTCCTGCGATAATAAGAATAGCGACGCCTATGATAAGGAAAATGAAAAATACCATAGTAGAAATTTCATCATTAATACTTCCCCCTACATTTATTCCAGCAAGAAACAACATAACAGAGACACCGAATAAAATAAGACCGACTCCCAAAGCTGTCATTTTACTGAATGAATTCATATGTTTATCATAATGCGCATTATCTTCTACATAAAGCGCACTGATATCCTTTTGAAGTAAATCATCCATACTACAATGAAACATCTGACATAACTGCATCAGCTTATCCATTTCCGGATAAGTGGTATTAGATTCCCACTTGGAAATGGACTGCCTTGAAACATCCAGCATTTCCGCTAACTGCTCCTGTGTAATGTTGTCCTTTTTTCTGAGAAACTGTAAATTTTCACCTAAACTCATATCTATACTAATCCTCCTTTTTTGCTTAGGTTGAAAGAATGCAATTCCTTCAACTTAAGCTACAGTTTATAGAATCAGGAATGTAAACTCTACAAAGTTTATGTTGCTTTTAAGTTTTTTAACGACAACTTTAGGTTGCATCCTTGAAAATATCAGTATTTTTAATTTACACTTTTCTTTAAAAATCTTCAACCTCATGTTTATACCAAAAATATATTTTTGGAATAGTGACTTAGTTTATAACTATATGATATACTTTAAAATATATAGATAAATGGGAGTATAATCTTTTATGAAAAGTAATAATTGGCAAACGGATTTAGAAACATATATTTGTCAAGGTGAACCTGATAAAGTTGAAAAAACAAATGCTTGGAAAGCGGCAATCGGGCTGCAAGATGTTGATGGATTGAAAACATCTGACTATCTCTTAGATACGGCAAAGGCTCATATAGAAGGTAAAATAAGTATTTCAGATGCAGACAAGCGGATACAAGGTTATTATGAAGAACGTTCGTGTAGAAATGAGATAGAGACAGATACAAGGGAAGCCGATATTGTTTCTGTCAGAATTGCAAAGATTCTGGGCGAAAACACATTTCAATTTTCACCCGCCGAATTAAAAAATATTCATAAAAAATTATTTATGGGAGTATTTGAACATGCAGGACTTTTTAGAACATATAACATAACAAAAAAAGAATGGGTACTTAATGGAAATACGGTTGTGTATGCTTCCTTTGACAGTATTAAGGATACTTTAGATTATGATTTTGAGCAAGAAAAAAAATATTCATATGAAGGCTTGGCAATAGAAGAAGCTGTTAAACATATAGCTGTGTTTACATCCGGAATATGGCAGATTCATCCGTTTTGTGAGGGCAATACAAGATCTACTGCCGTTTTCATTATCCAATATTTAAAAACATTTGGTTTTCATATAAGTAATGATACTTTTTCAGAAAATTCATGGTATTTTAGAAATGCACTTGTTCGGGCAAATTATAACAATTGGGAAAATAATATTCATGAAACAACAAAATATCTGGAATTATTTTTTGAAAATCTTTTAATGAATAAACATCATGAATTGAAAAACAGATATATGCACATTGATTATAAAAGAGTAAATTAAATGCAGCGGTTATTTTCACCGAATAAAAAAAGAATGACATCTGCATACTAATAAAACAATAATATAGGGAGGTATTTTTATGAACACAAAAGCTTTTTTCAAATTATCTTATGGTCTTTTCGTTGCTGCTACAAAAGCAGACCAGAAAATGAACGGATGTATTATCAATACCGTTACACAGGTAGCAGATAATCCGAAACGTATTATTTTTGCTATTAATAAGAAGAATCTTACCTGTGAACTGGTACAAAAATCAGGAGTTGTTTCCATTTCCGTACTTTCGGAATCCGCGCCGTTTTCCCTTTTTCAGACTTTCGGATTTCAAAGCGGAAGAGAAGTTGATAAATTTGTCGGTGTTCCTTTTGCAATCACCAAACAGGAGCTTCCGTATCTGACTGAACATACGAATGCTTATTTTGATTGTAAAGTATTAAATTCTTATGATTTAGATACTCATATGATGTTTCTTGCAGAAGTAGTAGATGCGGATGTTCTTTCCGATGAAAAGGAAATGACTTATTCTTACTATCATGAATTTGTAAAACCGAAGCCTGATTCTACGGAATCTGCTCCGAAAAAAGGCTGGCGCTGTAGGGTATGCGGCTATGTCTATGAAGGAGAAGAACTTCCTTCTGATTTTATCTGTCCCTGGTGTAAACACGGAGCTGAGGATTTTGAAAAGATAGTGTAAAGTTTATAATTTTATTGACAGAAAGGCATGATAATTATGAATTTTACAAGTGCGGAAGAAAAAAGAGTTTATATGCTGGAGACACCAGTAAAAAAGCTGGTGTGCACTCTGGCGGGACCTACCATTTTAAGCATGTTAATTACATCTTTTTATAATATGGTAGATACTTTCTTTGTAGGAAAATTAAACACACAGGCAACGGCAGCAGTCGGTATTGTTTTTTCCCTGATGGCAATTATTCAGGCGGTCGGTTTCTTTTTCGGGCATGGCTCCGGTAACTATATATCCAGAAAACTGGGAGCAAAAGAAACAGAAGAAGCGGAAAAAATGGCAGCAGTTGGATTTTTTTCCGCATTTATGGCAGGCGTTGTATTAATGGTGATTTGCCTGATTTTTGTCAGACCTTTTGCTTATGCGTTAGGTTCTACGGAAACAATATTGCCGTATACGGTTACATATTTAGGGATTATTTTACTTGGTGCACCTGCCATGACTTCCTCTCTTGTATTAAACAATCAGATGCGTTTTCAGGGAAGCGCTTTTTATGCTATGATTGGAATCGTTTCCGGAGCTGTACTCAATATGGTTTTAGACCCGCTTTTGATTCTTGTGTGTAATCTCGGAATCGCCGGTGCGGCAATAGCAACAACTGTCAGTCAGTATGTCAGTTTCATTCTTCTTCTTATCATGATAAGAAGAGGGGGAAATATGCAAATCCGTTTTCGTAATTTTAAACCGAGTGTTCATTTTTATAAAGAAATAGTAAGAGGGGGAATGCCGTCTTTATGCAGACAGGGACTTGCAAGCGTAGCCACTATTTGCCTAAATCACACGGCAGGTATGTACGGAGACGCTGCGATTGCGGGAATGTCCATCGTATCAAGGATTTCGATGTTTGCCAATTCCGCCCTGATTGGATTCGGGCAGGGATTTCAGCCGGTGTGCGGATTCAACTATGGCGCTGGAAAATATAAAAGGGTATTGGAAGCATTTTGGTTTTGTGTAAAATATGCTTTTCTGTTTCTGATTGTAGTTGGTATTATGGGATTCGCTTTTGCACCGGGACTTGTGTCCTTATTCCGAAAAGATGCGGACGTTATCACAGTCGGAACGGCGGCTTTGCGATATCAGGTAATTGCCTTTCCACTCAATGCGTGGATTGTTATGTGTAATATGATGTTACAGTCCATCGGCAAAGGTTTAAAGGCGTCCATTGTAGCATCGGCAAGGCAGGGACTATGCTTTCTTCCGCTTATCCTAATCCTGCCCCGCTTTTTGGGTTTGACAGGGGTTGAAATTTGTCAGGCGGTTTCGGATGTTTTTACACTGATAATATCGGTGCCGATTGGTTTCAGCGTGATTCGTGAGATGCAGAAACAAATAGCTGAATAGGGAAAGCGCAGGTTACAGGCCTGCGCTTTTTTCAGCAAAAAATATGGAGAAGTTGAAATTTCGGAAATTCATACCTTTGGATTCTTTGGATTGTTTGTATATTTTTTTATAGTAATGGTACAGATTTATCCAATAAGAATCTCCGTAAGCCTTTTTCATGGTAGAATTTATCAAATCTACCGCTTCACCTTGTTTTTCGGAAGAATATTCTTCATAAGTATATTTATACTCCATTGCGACAAGTTCTTTTAAAGTCTGTACATCAACAAGCAAATTCGGATTTTTGGATGCATTTAAAATAGCCGGGGTAGCATCGGTGGACAAAGAGTATAAATAATCGCCGGTGTATCTACTGCTGCAAGCGTTTAGGTTGTAATAGGCAATCCAGTAATCCGGATGTGCAAAAGAAAGACCGATATAAAATACGGTAGTAATCACTACACTATAGAGAAACAGCGGAAAACGTTGAAAATAAATGTAAATGGTTACTCCAGTCATCAAAAGGAAAATAACGGCAAGTGCCCACAGGACAAAAATCCTTAAGAAAGTTAAATTGTATTCTTTAATATACATGATCATCCGAAGAGTGCTGGATAAAATCATGATAAAAGTGCAACCGCTGATTACCGTAAGAATTATTTTTAATATCATATTATCCTTAAAAAAGCTTAAGCAGACAAGTACAAGAATCAGATTGATAATACAGACAGCCAATAGTTGGAAAAATCCCTGTCTGGCATAAGCAGAGTATGTGTAACCCTCAGGAAGTTTCATTCTGCCGATGAAAAGATATAAAATCTGTACCATGCTGAACATAAGGTAGACAACAGAGAGCATTCCGGTAACGATAATTGCGATAATGGGTTCTAAAACTTTTTTGTCCGAAA
>CAZKOR010000220.1:0-6180 GCA_964554405.1 uncultured Bacteroides sp.
CAATGCACATGAGCGAGGACAGGGATTGAACACCCTTGTCCGCTCTGTAAGAAAGAAAGGAATCAAACTGTACAATGCCGCAAACACAACACACCATTAAAACCGTTTACCCAAACTCCATAGCCGAAGAACTGGGCATTACCCCCGGAGATATCCTCCTGCAGATTAACGCGACAGATATCACCGACATTTTTGATTACCAGTACTTGGTTCAGGACGAATACATTGAAGTTTTAATACAAAAACCGGACGGCGAAGAGTGGCTTTTGGAAATCGACAAAGAATATGATGAAGATTTGGGCATAGAATTTGAAAACGGTCTGATGGATGATTATCGTTCCTGTCATAATAAATGTATTTTCTGCTTTATCGACCAGATGCCGAAAGGCATGCGGGATACATTGTATTTTAAGGATGACGATTCCAGACTGTCCTTTTTGCAGGGAAATTATGTTACATTGACGAATATGTCCGACGAGGATATTGAAAGAGTGATACGTTATCATTTATCTCCGATTAATATTTCTTTTCAGACAACTAACCCGGAACTTCGCTGTAAGATGTTAAACAATCGTTTTGCGGGGAAAGCGCTTTTACAGGTGCAAAAGTTGTATGAAGCAGGTATCACGATGAATGGGCAGATTGTTTTGTGTAAAGGCGTAAACGACGGCGAAGAACTGGAGCGGAGTATTTCTGATTTGACGGCGTATCTGCCGCATTTAGAGAGCGTATCGGTTGTTCCGGTCGGTTTGACGAAATTCAGAGAGGGACTGTATCCGTTAGAGCCTTTTACAAAAGAAGATGCGATTCAGGTGTTGGAGTGTATTCATAAATGGCAGGACAAGCTTTTTGAGGAGCATGGACTGCATTTCGTGCATGCTTCGGATGAATGGTATATTTTGGCGGAACAGGAACTGCCGGAAGCGGAACGGTATGACGGTTATTTGCAGCTAGAAAACGGCGTCGGGATGCTGCGGCTTTTGATGGATGAGTTTGAAGACGCTGTTTCGGAACTTTCCGCAGAAGACATAGACAGGCAGAAAAATCTTACGAAAGAGTTATCGCTTGTCACCGGACAGCTGGCTTATCCGTATGTAAAGCAGATGACGGATGTTTTGATGGAGCGCTTTCCGGGGCTTTCGCTGCATGTCTATGCCATTACCAACCACTTTTTCGGGGAACGCATTACGGTATCGGGTCTTTTGACGGGAAGCGATATGATAGAGCAGCTGAAAGGACAGCGATTAGGGGAGCGCATTCTTTTACCGCAGAATGTACTGCGCAGCGGTGAGGATTATTTTTTGGATGATATTACGGTTGCGGAAATGGAAAAAGCTTTACAAGTGAAGGTAGATATTGTAAAATCAAGCGGATATGATTTTGTTCATACAATCATCGATTGAGAAAGAATGGAGGCACTATGGCAAAGAAAAAATCCATGCCGATTGTAGCAGTAGTGGGAAGACCTAATGTCGGAAAATCTACGTTATTTAACGCATTGGCAGGGGAAAAAATTTCGATAGTAAAAGATACGCCGGGCATTACCAGAGACAGAATTTATGCGGATGTTACCTGGCTGGATATGAATTTTACACTAATAGATACAGGCGGTATTGAGCCGGAGAGTCAGGATATCATTTTATCCCAGATGCGGGAACAGGCGCAGATTGCGATTGATACTGCGGATGTTATTATCTTTATGGTGGATGTCAGACAAGGACTTGTTGATACGGATGCAAAAGTAGCGGATATGCTGCGCCGTTCGGGAAAGCCGATTGTGCTGACAGTCAACAAAGTAGATGATTACCAGAAATTTATGCCGGATGTATATGAATTTTATAATCTGGGAATCGGAGAGCCGTTTCCGATTTCTTCCGTCAATAAACTCGGTCTTGGCGAACTGCTGGATGAGGTCGCTTCTTATTTTGATAAGAATCTGGCAAAAGAAGAGGAGGAAGACGATAGAATTAAAGTTGCTATTGTCGGGAAACCCAACGTTGGGAAATCCTCTATTATCAATAAGCTGATTGGAGAAAACCGGGTTATCGTATCGGATATCGCAGGCACAACGCGGGATGCGGTCGATACGGAAGTGACTTACCACGGAAAAGAATATGTTTTTATTGATACGGCAGGACTGCGGCGTAAAAACAAGATTAAAGAAGAACTGGAACGCTACATGATTATCCGTACCGTTTCGGCAGTGGAGCGCGCCGATATTGTTGTGCTTGTCATTGACGCGGCGGAGGGCGTTACGGAACAGGATGCCAAGATAGCGGGAATTGCTCACGACAGAGGAAAAGCAACGATTATTGCGGTCAATAAGTGGGATGTCATCGAAAAAAATGATAAAACGGTAAATCAGTTTACACAGAAAATCAGGCAGATACTTTCCTTTATGTCGTATGCGGAGATTACGTTTATTTCCGCGGTGACAGGGCAGAGATTATTCAAATTATATGAACTGATAGATGCGGTATATGAAAATCATGCGATGCGCATTGCAACGGGAGTCATAAATGAAATCTTGACGGAAGCGGTAGCGTTGCAGCAGCCGCCTTCAGATAAAGGTAAAAGACTGCGCCTTTATTATATGACACAGGTTGCGGTAAAACCGCCTACGTTTGTTATTTTTGTAAATGATAAGGAACTGATGCATTTTTCCTACACCAGATATATTGAAAACCAGATTCGGGAAGCATTCGGATTCCGGGGAACACCGTTAAAATTCATCATAAGAGAAAGAAAGGACAATACGTAAAGTGGAACGAATTTTTTGTTTAGTAATCGGCTATGTTTTCGGGCTTTTCCAGACGGCATATATCTATGGGAAGCTGCATGGGATTGATATTAGAAATTATGGAAGCGGAAATGCAGGAACGACAAATACGATGCGTGTGCTTGGCACAAAAGCGGGACTGCTTGTATTGTTCGGGGATATTATCAAGTGTATTTTAGCGATTGTTGTTACAGGTATTTTATTTGATAAATCTCATCCGGACATGGTTTATTTATTCAAACTTTATGCGGCGGCAGGAGCAATCCTTGGACATAATTTTCCTTTTTATCTGCATTTTAAAGGCGGTAAAGGAATTGCGGCAACGGCAGGGCTGATTCTTGCTTTTCATCCTTACTTTATCGTGATGGGCGTGGTTTTATTCTTCGGTACATTTTTTACGACACATTATGTATCATTAGGTTCCCTGCTTGTGTATGCGGGTTTTCTGATTGAGATTATCGTAATGGGGCAGATGGGATTTTTCCATATGAGTCAGGCGCATTTGATTGAGCTTTACGTTATTGCCGTATTATTGACGATAATGGCTTATTATAAGCATCGTGAGAATATTGCGAGACTGTTAAAAGGTGAGGAACGGAAAACCTATTTGACACATAAAAAAGAGGAACAAAAATAAGTATTTCAATTGTATTGAAATTAGTATTAGGGAAAGGGAATGGGTATTAATATGGCGGATATTGCAATTATCGGAGCAGGAAGCTGGGGAACGGCGTTAGCGCTTTTACTTCACAAGAACGGGCATAAAGTGACTGTCTGGTCGATTGTGGAAAAAGAGATTGAGATGCTTCGGACGGAGCACGAACATAAAGAGAAACTTCCCGGTGTGAAGCTGCCGGAAGATATGGAATTTACAACGGATTTAGAGACGGCTGTAACGGGGAAAGATATTCTGGTGCTTGCCGTGCCGTCGCCTTTTACAAGAGAGACCTCAAAGAATATGGCAGCCTATGTCAAAGAGGGGCAGATTATCGTCAACGTGGCAAAAGGAATAGAAGAGACGACACTGTTGACATTATCCCAGATTATTGAAGAGGAAATCCCGCAGGCGGAAGTTGCTGTGTTATCCGGTCCGTCCCATGCGGAGGAAGTGGGGAAAAATATTCCGACAACCATTGTAGTAGGCGCCAGAAAAAAGAAAACCGCAGAGTATTTACAGAATATTTTCATGAACGAAGTGTTCCGCGTTTATATCAGCCCGGATGTGCTTGGCATTGAGCTTGGCGCAGCGCTTAAAAATGTGGTGGCGCTCGCGGCAGGTATTGCGGACGGTCTTGGTTACGGAGATAATACGAAAGCAGCGCTGATTACAAGAGGAATTGCGGAAATAGCAAGGCTTGGTACGGTGATGGGTGGCAGATGGGAGACGTTTGCCGGATTGACCGGAATCGGGGACTTGATTGTGACATGTGCATCCATGCACTCCAGAAACAGGCGCGCCGGTATCCTCATCGGAAAAGGCTATACGATGGAGGAAGCGATGGCGGAGGTCAAAATGGTCGTAGAGGGCGTTTATTCCGCAAAAGCGGCAATCGGACTTGCGAAAAAGTATAACGTACAGATTCCGATTATTGAACAGGTCAACGAAGTATTGTTTGAAGGAAAATCGGCGGCGGAAGCGGTAGGAAGTTTGATGCTTCGGGATAAGAAAATTGAAAACCCATTGATACCTTGGGAAGAACAATAGAGTGAAAAAAAGAATGCCGAAAAATCGGCATTCTTTCCTTTATATCATTAGATTTGTGCCACAATCTCTGCGGTTGTTTTGGGTCTGTTCATCGTATAGATATGAATGCCTTCTACACCGTGCGCTTTCAAATCCTGAATCTGGCGGACAGCATAGTCGATGCCGGCTTTTCTCATATCTTCTTTGTCTTCCCCGTGTTTTGCAATCATGTCCGAGAGTTCTTTCGGGATGGAGGAACCGGATAAGGTAACGCTTGTCCCTAACTGTTTTGCACTCGTAATCGGCATGATACCGGCACAGACCGGTACGGTAATGTCAACATTGCGGACTTGCTCCATAAAGCGGTAAAAGATATCGTTGTCAAAGAACATCTGTGTAATTAAAAATTCTGCGCCTGCATCTACTTTTTCCTTTAAGTGTGATAAGTCGCTTTCAAAACTCTCCGCTTCATAGTGCTTTTCGGGATAGCATGCTCCGGCAATTTTAAGGGAAGTATTTGCCTTCAGGTAGCGTACCATATCGGAAGCATAAAAAAATTCTCTGCCGTTGAACTGTTCATCCGTCATTGCTTGCGGTCTGTCTCCGCGAAGCGCCATTACATACTGAACGCCTTTTTTTGTTAATGCGTCACAGTTTTTCTTAAGGTCATCGTGTTTAAATCCCACACAAGTCATATGCGCAATTGCGTCAATATGTAACTGATTCTGGATATAGGATACAATTTCAACGGTTTTTCCTGCTCTGGAACCGCCTGCGCCATAGGTACAGCTGATAAAGTCAGGATGCAGGGAGGCAAGAGTATCCAGTTTGCCGAAAACAGCCTGAAATTCTTCCTCTGTTTTCGGAGGAGATACCTCCAGAGAAAGGCTTGTTTTTGTTCCGTTTAGTAAGTCATTTATCATTTTGTTTTCCTCTCTGATATGTAATTAGTCCGTATATAAAATTCTTGCTTTTAAGCCTAAAATATCGTAACATAAATTTAGATATTTAGCAAGAAAAGCAGGTTACTACAATAAAGATAACAGAAACAAATTAACCGGAAAGGGAAATCAAAATATGAGTGAACAGAAAACAACATTTACAAGTACCTCGCAATATGTGGCCTCCAAGGAACTGCTTGCCAGTGTCAACATTGCAGTTGCACTGCAAAAGCCGCTGTTAATAAAAGGAGAGCCGGGAACCGGTAAGACTATGCTTGCACAGGCGGTTGCGGATTCGCTTGGGAAAAAGCTTGTCATCTGGAACATCAAGTCTACAACGAAAGCGCAGGACGGTCTGTATATGTACGATACGATACAGAGACTTTATGACGGACAGTTCGGAGAAGAAGGCGTAGATGATATTGCCAGATATATTAAACTCGGTAAGCTGGGGGAAGCGTTTGATGCGGACGAACAGGTTGTTTTATTGATTGATGAAATTGACAAGGCGGATTTGGAGTTCCCCAACGACTTATTGTGGGAGTTAGACCAGATGGAATTTTATATCCATGAGACGAAACGTACCGTGAAAGCAAAACACAGACCGATTGTAATTATTACGTCCAATGCGGAAAAAGAGCTGCCGGATGCTTTCTTAAGAAGATGTATTTTCCACTATATTGATTTCCCTAATGAAGAACTGATGGAGGAAATCGTCAAAACGCATTATCCGAATGTGGAGGAGAAGCTGTTAAAGGACGCTATGGAGGTATTTT
>CAZKOR010000221.1:0-6166 GCA_964554405.1 uncultured Bacteroides sp.
AAATACCTTTCTGGTCTTTTCCTTCGGACTCGCCGTATAACTGCTTCCACCATTCGGAAACATAATGTGCTGCCGGTTCATAATTAGCGAGAATTTCAACATTTTTTCCTTTTCTCAGTAAAATATTTCGAAGAGCCGCATACTGCAAAGCGTCATTTTCTTCAAAAGAAGCTTCCAATGCCATCTTTCTACCCTCTGCTGCACCTTCCATCAGCTTGTCAATATCTGCGCCCGATACTGCGATAGGAAGTAAGCCGACTGCTGTAAGTACGGAGAAACGTCCCCCGACATCGTCCGGTACTACAAAGGACTCATAACCTTCTTCTGTTGCAAGATTCTTTAAAGAACCTCTTGCTTTATCTGTCGTAGCATAAATTCTCTTCGCTGCGCCCTCTTTGCCGTATTTCTTTTCCGCCATTTCCTTAAATACACGGAATGCAATAGCAGGCTCCGTTGTTGTTCCGGACTTGGAAATCATATTAATAGAGAAATCTCTGTCACCGATAACGTCAATCAGGTGTTTAATATAAGTAGAGCTGATAGAATTTCCTACAAAATAAATTTCCGGTGTTTTTCTGATGGATTTGTCCACTACGTTGTAGAAGCTATGTCTCAAAAATTCAATCGCCGCTCTTGCTCCCAGATAAGAACCGCCGATACCGATTACCAGTAATACTTCGGAATCTCCCTGAATCTTCTCCGCAGCTTTTTTGATTCTTGCAAACTCTTCCTTGTCATAATTTACCGGAAGGTCAATCCATCCCAAGAAATCATTTCCTGCGCCCGTTTTGCTCACAAGCACTTCTTTTGCATCCAAAGCCTGATGCTTCATGGATTTTACTTCTTCTTCGGAAATAAAAGAAGCTGCCTTGGAATAATCAAATTTAATTTTGCCCATCGTTTTTCTCTCCTTCTCATAGCGCCATGTTTTATTTCTTTTAGTGTAGCATTGCTTATCCGCTTTTTCAATCTAAAAATCATTTTGGATAACTGTAAAAACAACAATTTGTCTATTCCTTAATTCATTCTATAATGTAAACAGCACTGTATTCCGTATTAAACAGCCAACGTGCTTTACCCGATTTCAATTCTTCTTGAACCTGCTTTATAATATCATTCGTATCCGAACAGTCTAAATCAATGTACACAAGACAGCGCATGTTATCTATTTCTCCCCCTATTTTCAACTCGTCCAAAGCCGCTGAAAAACCGCCGATATTCTCTTCCCGTGCCGGATAAGTATACTGTGCTTTCGCAAAATAGACACTATCTGCACACGCACGATAATTACTTCCATAATTAATATAAAATATCGGAAGATTAGAATAAATTGATGCCGTTTGCAGCTTCTCCTCCGTTCCTTTATACAAATAGTTGACGCCCGGCGACAGATACCCCACACCGGTAAAAATAAGCAGAACGATTACTCCAAATATCTCCGGACGATGGCTGCTTCGAAGTACAGTAAACAGCTTCTTGAATATATATACGACTAACAGAATAATCTGTGGAAAAACATTAAAAATATATCTGTCCTCTTGATACGGCGCTATTTTAGCCATTAAAATCATATAAAAAAGCACCGCCAACAATACCTGAATAAATATCATATCATAAATATCTAAATGAAATTCTAAGGACTGCTTTTTTTCTTTTCTCTCCAACGCAATGCAAATGCCCTTTTGAGCCGTCACGCTTTTTTTAACATTCCATTGAAGAAGTACAAGCCCACCAACCGCCATGGCTATCAGCGCAATTAGAATCAGTCCTCCTGCATTACCAAATAACTCAGCGTTTACTATTGCGATAAACTCTCCGAATGAACTTTTCCAATCCGATTTATCTTTAAAATTCTGGAAAGCCTCTGTTCCCCGCATACCACTGAATAAATCATGCCGCATCACCGGATAAATGAAATAGCTGCAAATCAGTCCTGCTGCCATAGTCAATGCATATTTCACTGCAAAACGATACTTTTTTGCCCATAGAGAATAACCCCATATGGTAATACAGATAAAAAACGCGTAGATAAAAAAATAATACTGGGTTAATATTCCCAGAATTGCCGTTGCAAATAACGCAAAAAACGCACCAATATCGGAGTTCTTTTTTTCATCCCATATCTTTTTCCAGAGCATTGCATTCACATATGCAAAAAGCAGTGCAAAAAAAGTATATATCATATACATTCTGATAAATACAACCGTGCTGACAGCTCCCGCACTAAATCCGTATAATGAGCAAACAGATATTGCCCAAAAATCCGATTGCAAAATTTCCTTTGACAATTTGTACAGAACAATTATTGCCAGTACAAAAAAGAAAATATTAACCGCTATACCGCACCATTTAGAAAACACACCCGGAAAAAATATAGAAAACGCAGAGCAGGATAATTCCATCAATATATAAAAAACCGGAGGATGAGGGTCCTGTTCTATGCTCTTCAAAACCCCCTTTATGTCGAATGTCTCATCCTTAGACATTGTCAGATAATCCCTGAAAAAATCCGAATCATGCCATGTTTCCTGCCATGTTTCTTCTCCATCTATCGTAATATACGGAGCATCTACCCGATTAGTATAATGATAGGAGTACATCTCATCACAAAAATATCCTTCCTTCCGGCTTCCCCAATAGAATAAATTTGCAACAAGCGCAAATAAAAGAATTCCTTTTAAAAATATTTTGTTCATTTTTATAACCATTTCCTTTTTAAACTTTCTCTTCTTCTTTTTGTTTCATCATTGCATAAATCGTCACTGCCGCATAAAACGGAAGCGTAAATACAACTGCCAGACCATATCTGAAATACGCATTAACCGGCGATGCGATACATACAAGAAATACAAAAAATGCAGGCACAAAAAGATAAAGAAATTTATTTCCTTTACATTTTATGAGTAGAAAGATTGCCGTCAAAGAACACCAAAAATAGAAACCGATAGATGTTGTATAGCCTAATAGCGGAATCTCTCTGAACACTTTCATAAGATTGTCCAATCGTTTCACATGCTCAGGAAAAAAAGATTTCAGATCGGCGCCGTCCTCGTTTAAGGTGTAAATATCCCCGCCCACGACATAATAATCCTTTGTTTTCCCTTTATCATCCGGATAAAAATACCCATAACTCTTATTTAACACCGCATCCAAATAAGTAATTGGATATTTCAGAAACTGTTTCCACCAAACTTTCCAATATGCCTGCAATTCTTCCTCTGTCGCGTCATTATTATACTTATCTTTTACTCTGTCAGAAAATTCAGGCAGATACCGTTCCTTTAATGTATCAAACTCTAAAATACGGTCAATAGCTTCTTTTTCCTCCGCCGCCATTTCATCGCCATAATAATATACGCATCGTGCCGTCTGCATAAACGGTATTGATAATGCCTCTGCAACACTTCCGTTCTCCACTCCCGCAAATGGAAGGATACATTTAAACCAACAAAACATAAACAACAAAACACCGACAAAAATAATTCCAAACTCCTTCCAATACTTTTTTGCCATTAAAATAAAACACGGAATACACGATATCACAATAACTAGTCCTTCATTCCTGAACAGACATAACAATATCAGAAGAATCGGCAGCAGAATCATCTTTTTCCGATTATGAACAAAAAGTTCCGCCGATTGGATAATTTCAAACATAAAAGTAGTTAATAACAAAAATACAATGGAAAAATTGATGTTTTTTCCAACTGAAATCGCATAGATAGGAAAAATCGGCACAAAAGTATAAAAAGCAATGATAAAATTTAAAATACCTTTAGGTATACCAATCTTTCTCAATACATCCGTCATATACGCCAAAACTGCGATAAACGCACACATCTGTAACAGAACATACAAAAACATACCTACTGCCTCAGATCCTAAATACTTTCCGAATTTTACAAAAGTACCTAAAAACAATATCTGAAAATACGGATGATGGTTGGTAAGGGTGTCATATCCAAAAAACTGCTCCAACATAGTACCTGCATCATATAATGCTGTTCCGGGATAAACCGCTATTAAATATGGCAGCCAACAGAGAAATATAAAAATACCTACATGAAGTGCATAATTTTTCCGGAAGTTATTTTCGCAAACTCCCTTCCCGTCCGATATCAGGTTCATCATCCACATATGCAGGAAAACGAGCGCACAATAAAGTATTGCACCATATCCCAGTAAAACAATGAAAGTTTTAATGATTTGCGCCATATTAAGAACTGCCAGACAAAGTCCCACAGCGTTTCGATAACACAAGCCAACAAGGATAAGCATGGATAGAATGAAAGAAAAGAGCGCCGTGTCCTTTTGAAATGAAACATTTTTATACACATAATGATATAGATAAGCAACTGCAATTACGATTAAAAACTGGCTTAGTCCCCATCCCCGGAAAGAAGAAAAAACTTCCCATAATAGTCCGCCGCTTTCGGCGTCAGTCTCTGCTAATCTTTCAAAATTAAGAGTTGTTGCCGCTACCGATAAAATTGCCAGAATTATGAAAAAAAAATTCTTTTTTTGAAAAAATTCGCTTATTTTTTCTAACATCAATCAACCCTCACTTAATAACTCTATTCCAGCCGCTTCCAAAAATTCTTCCGCGATATGCTTTACCGAATACTTATCTTTAATTTGTGTCGCATTTACAGACAATCTCTCTGCCATTTCATCATCGGAAGCAATACGAACCATTGCATCCGTCAAAGCCTTTTTATCTCCTACAGGAACAAGAATACCACTTTTCTCCGGTGTAATATAGATTCTTGCCCCTCCAATCGGGCAGTCTGTCGAAATTGTCGGAATTCCCATAGAAAGAGCTTCCAGCATGGAATTGGATATCCCCTCATAGTCAGAGGATAAAACAAACATTGCCGCATCCTTTATCTGTTCCCTGACATCTGCACAAAAACCATGCCATATCACTTTTTTATTGATATGCAGGTTCTCTGCCTGTTCTTTTAACGATTGTTCAAGTTCACCCTCTCCATATATGTGCAGTTCATACTCCGAAAATTGATTGGAAAAGTCTGCAAAAGCATTCAATAAAAGTGTATGATTTTTCTGCTTATGCAGTCTGCCGACTGTCACAATTCGTTTGCTGCGGATACCTGTATAACGTTCCGGCATGGATGAATCCACGGGATTTGGTATCACCACCGCCTTATCTGCTGCCCAATCCGGAAAATATGAAATTCCATCGGGTGTCTGGAACGCAATCCTCTCTGCATGTTTATACGCCCAGTTCCGCAATTTTTTCATATTATAGATATCTGGATTGTTACGCTCGGATACCAGAATCTTTCTCTTCATTCCCCATGTCGCAATTACTGAAAATACCGTTCCCATAACACAGAATGCAAAAATATGGCTGTCCGGATTGTTCTTAAAATATCTGCGCATATTAGACAGTCTTTTTATCATAGTAATGGGATTCCCATTCGACTGCGAAGCAACCGAAAAATCCTCAACATTATCATTCAGCTTATAGGCATGCTCATACCCCGCAAACTGCATAATTGCTACTTCAAATCCCATTTTGATATATTCATCTGAAAGAAGCGATATTACACGTTCCGTACCGCCGCCTGTCATATTTGGGATTATAAATATAATTTTCATATTTTCATTAACCTGCCATATTACATTAATTCTGAAACAAAACCATAAAAAATAAGATAAAATTCTACTACGAATTTTACCTTATTTTATATTATTATGCAATGGGCGGTTCTTTTGTATAGTAAACAAACTCATCATCTCTCTTATACTCGACATAGCCCAGTTTTTGATAAAAAGCATTTGTACGAATATTCTGCCAATATTAAGTTTCAATCCGTCCGCAAATAGAATAGCGCCTCCTAAAATAAGGCCATCCACTGATAATTTATATAAATGATTCCCCCTTATAGTATTCTGCCACATCATATGCTATAATTGCAATAACAAATTGCCAAAGAAGTCGTTGAGATACAACGAGAGGTACAAAGTTTATGGCATCATGGATGATACATTTGAGAGTTGCACAACAGCTCTACCAACAATTAAATATTGATCCCATAGACGAATTTGTTTTAGGAAATATTGCACCTGATAGTGGTATTCCGTCAGAAGACGGCTCCGGCTTTATTCCTGACGCTGCTGTTTCGCACTTCCGTTCGTTAGA
>CAZKOR010000222.1:0-6158 GCA_964554405.1 uncultured Bacteroides sp.
AGGATTGCGTCCGTTGATAACGCGTGTATAGTCTTTTCTCTTATAATACATACCGATATCTAATCCCAGGACATTCGCCATATAGATTGCTCTGCTCATACCGCCTTCGTCAGGGCTGATAACCATCATATGGCTGCTGTCGATATTTAAACCTTTTACATGATTTAAAAGTCCTTTGATAAACTGATATACGGGCTGTACAGTTTCAAAACCATGCAGCGGAATGGCATTCTGGACTCTGGCATCATGTGCGTCAAAAGTAATAATGTTATCGACACCCATATTTACCATTTCCTGTAAGGCGAGAGCGCAGTCAAGGGACTCTCTCGATGTTCTTTTGTTCTGTCTGCTCTCATACAGAAAAGGCATGATGACAGTGATTCTTCTCGCCCTGCCTCCGACAGCAGCGATGATACGCTTTAAGTCCTGATAGTGGTCATCGGGAGACATATGATTTTGATGTCCGCACAAAGAATAAGTCAGACTGTAATTGGCAACATCCACCAGAATATATAAATCGTTACCGCGGACAGACTGCTTGATAATTCCTTTTGCTTCCCCGGAACCAAATCTCGGTACCTGAGCATCCAGTATATAAGAATCTCTTTGATAGCCGGTAAAAGCAAGACTGTCTTTGTGCTCACTTTCCCGTTCTGCTCTCCATTTTACAAGATAATAATCTACTTTTTCACCCAATGTCTTACAGCCCTCTAACGGAATGATACCGAGGGAGCCGACAGGGATTGTTTCCAGGTTTCTTTTTTCTTCGCGTTTTGGCATGAGAAGTCCTCACTTTCTGTTCAGTAAACGTTTTTTGTACATGCGAATATCGGGACCGGTCAATTTACATATTTCGTAATGACTGGTAATACGGGAAAAGATACGGTCAGAGTATCGGTTCCGCAGTTCTTCCAGAGAAAGATTGGTAGAGATTATGGTAGCTTTTTTCCCCATATGGCGTTCATTCAGCAGAGAGAAAAGCTGGGAAGCGACAAACTGATTCGTCAATTCCGTACCCAAATCGTCAATAATCAACAGATCACACTGATAGAGGTCAGTATAACGTGATTTCTGGTCTTCTCTGTTTTTATAATCAAAAGAATATTTGGATAGCAATTCAAATAGACCGGCTGCGCTGAAATAGATAACGGAATGTCCGCTCTCAATCAGTTCCTTGGCAACACAATTGGATAAGAATGATTTCCCCGTACCCACTGTACCATAAAAAAATAAATTATGGTAGTCGGAATTGAAATTTTTGATAAAATTCTGACAGGTTATAACTGCGTTTTTAAAATGAGCTAAATGTTCATTTTCATAATATTCATAGGACAACGCCTGAAAATTCTCACTTTGCAGCATTTCACGGATGTTAGACTGTTCATACAAAAGTGTAATCATTGCCTGTCTGAAACAATGACATTTCTGAGAGCCGATATATCCGGTATCCTGACAATCCGAACAAGTGTAGACCGGCTGTAGGTAATTCGCAGGGAGTCCGGCATTTTCTAACAGTTCCCTTTTTTTCGCAGCAATTTCGGCAAGTATGCTTTTCAGCTCATTCATTGCATTTTCATCGCCGTTCAGGTATTTTTTTCCCTGGGAAACGGAAATGGAGGAGATTTTATCCTCCAGAGCGCGGTAGTCCGGAATATGTTCATAGACATAGGCGGTTCTGCGTTCCAATTCGTGGCGGTTGTTTAATTGTCTGTTTTCGTAGTCACGGAGTATGATATCATACTGTGTATTTGTCAAAGACACGGCAATGCTCCTTCTGAATTTAATGGCGTTAATTGCTGAGCAGTTCTTTTTCCAGTTCTTCAAAATCGTACTGATTCTGTTTAAACTGATTGAATTTATTGGTCGAGAGCGCTTTAACAGCTTTATTCTGTCTAAACTGATTTTCAATCATCTGAATATCGCGTTTATGATGAATGCCTGCCTTGTACCAGTTGTTTAAAATACTGTCGGCATATTCGAAGCGGTGCTTGTCGGTAGCAAGGACCG
Source organism: uncultured Bacteroides sp. (assembly GCA_964554405.1). Taxonomy (GTDB): domain Bacteria; phylum Bacillota; class Clostridia; order Lachnospirales; family Lachnospiraceae; genus UBA3282. The sequence continues at coordinate 2,008 of CAZKOR010000222.1, forward strand.
TTTTTTCGCAGGCGGCGGAAATCACATCAAATTCGAACGCAAATTCTTTTGTCCAGCGGGTGATATAGGATATCTCTGCCTGCGTGGGCATACTGGATTTACCGAGCGCTTTCATAATATCATAGACTGTCTTATCATATTTATGTACGTAACGGGTGGCTGCTTCCGGTGTTGTGACACCTTCCTGTGCCCAGTTAATTGCAACTTTTTCAATATATCTTAAATCTTTCTTGCCATGATCTACACAGTATTGAATTAAGTAATCAATTAAATCCTCTGAGAAACCGAGCTTGTCCGAAATGAAAAGAATAGATTTCATTTCGTTTGGGCTTAACGTTTTTTTCAAATACTGCTCCGTAATGAAAAGCAGACGGGAAGTAGTTTCGTCGGATTTAAAAGCCTTTAACTGGTCTAGCGTATAGGCTGGTTTTTCATAAAGATTTTCTTCGGACGTTACCTTTTCCATCATGTCTGATTTAGAAGAAATCGGAAGCACGTACATAGGCGGCACTGCTTCTGCAACAGGTGCGGAAGCGGAAATTCCCGGGTTTAAATCTAACAGATGAATACCGGTTAAATTTTTAGAGTCATCATAATCTAATGTAAGTAATTTATTTTTTTCCCAATATTTCAGGGCGCGCAAAACATCTTTTTCCGTATAGTTAAAAATATCCGCAATATCGGAGACACTGGTAGAGAGTCTGGCACTCATCATGCGAATCAGATACAGATAGATTTTAAGCTGCGCATCGTTGGCAGCTTTCATATATTCATCTATAAAACGGTTGGAAATCACCGTTGCATTTGTATAATTGTCCTGATAAATAGTTAAATGACTCATTTCAATAACCCCGCATTCATGAAGTAAGATGAATTATAGCATGAGAAATTTTAAAAAGATATAGTCATTTTGACAGAAACCAAAAACCGAATATTCTCTCCTATACTGTGGATAATGTGTATAAGAGAACAGAATCATGAAACAATCGTAAAAAATATCCACAGAAAAAAGAAAGAGGGGAATTTTTCTTTTCTGTGGATATTGTGGATATTTATTTCCGTAAAAGATTTTCCCCGATTTTTACAACATCTCCGGCGCCCATAGTTATCAACAAATCTCCACTTGTGCAATTTTCCAAAATGAAATTTTCTATTTTCTCAAACGAGGGAAAATAATAACATTCGTGTCCGAGATTTCGTATTTCTTCCTGCAATGTTTCGGAACTGATGCCCAAAGTATCTTTTTCCCTGGCGGCATAAATATCTGCCAGAATAATTTTGTCGGAAAGAGACAACGCTTTTGCAAATTCGGGAAGAAATGCTTTAGTTCTTGTGTAGGTGTGAGGTTGGAACACGCACCAGATGGTTTTGTGGGGATAATTTTTTGCCGCATTTAAAGTTGCAGTAATTTCTGTGGGATGATGCGCATAATCATCTATTATAGTGAATCCGTTTATTTGTCCTTTGTATTCAAAACGTCTGTCGGTTCCGTTAAAATGAAGTAAAGCTTTTGCAATCGTATCATTATCAATGTTCAACAGTTTTGCCGCTGCAATGGCGGCAGCAGCATTATAAACATTGTAAAGACCCGGTACGCGGAGTGTATAAGAGCCGGCGGTATTACCATTTTTATCAATCAGGGTAAAGGACGGGTGTCCGAATTCGTCATAAGTAATATCGGCGGGAGAATAATCGTATGCGGGGGACTCACCATAGGTAATGACCTGACAGGACAGGGTATTTGTAATCTCTTCTGCCTGTGGAATATCGCCGTTGATAATGAGTGTGCCGTTAGACGGCAGCAGTTTTGCAAATTCATGAAAAGAATGTCGGATATCATCAATATCTTTGAAGAAATCCAAGTGGTCCTCTTCGACATTCAGGATAATGCCGATTTTAGGAAAAAAGCTTAAAAAGCTGTTTGTGTACTCACATGCTTCGGTGACAAAATAATCGGAACTTCCTACACGGATATTGCCGCCGATTGCCTGGAAAATGCCTCCGATGGACAAGGTCGGGTCAGTATCTGCCTCCAATAGAATCTGAGATAACATGGAGGTGGTAGTTGTCTTGCCGTGAGTGCCGCTGACGGCGATGGGAATTTTATAATTTTTCATCATTTGTCCGAGAAGCTGAGCCCTGGTCAAAAAAGGAATACCAAGTTCTTTGCCGGCAATGAACTCCGGATTGTCATTTTTTATGGCGCTTGTGTATACAATTAAATCAGGACGAACCGTAAGATTTTCTTTTTTCTGGCCATAATAAATACGGGCGCCTTTTGCGGTCAAAGCTTCCGTAAGAGGAGATTCCTGTCTGTCGGAGCCGGATATGGTAAATCCTTCCGAAAGAAGAATTTCGGCAAGGCCGCTCATGCTGATACCGCCGATGCCCATAAAAAATACATGAATCGGATTTTTAAAATCGATTTGATACATATTTATGACTTCCTATCTTTTTAAATATTTTGGTAAAAATATAGTATTATAAGTATTATACGCATTTCTTTCAAAAAAACCAATATTAATTTGTAATAATAAAGTTTGGAAAAATACACGAGGAGAAAATGGATGGGAAAGATAAAACTATAAAATATGGATAAAAAAATAAAGAAATATAAAAAATTATTGTTATATATGAATAAAAAAAGAAAGAGAAAATGAGAATTATTTTGTAAATAATATTCACTTTCTGATTTGAGTGTGATATAATTATAAAACAAAATAAAATTTATTATTTTTTTGAAATATATTATTCAGAAACAAGAGGTGAGGATATGGTTAAGAAAGAGATGATTGCCATGCTGTTAGCGGGCGGTCAGGGAAGTAGATTGGGGGTGTTGACTTCCCGGGTAGCAAAGCCTGCCGTATCATTTGGCAGTAAATACAGGATTATTGATTTCCCGTTGAGCAACTGCATTAATTCCGGCATTGATACAGTTGGTGTCTTGACACAGTACCAGCCGCTTCGTCTGAATACACATATCGGAATCGGTATCCCGTGGGATTTGGATAGAAACATCGGTGGTGTTACAGTGCTCCCGCCTTACGAAAAAAGTGTGCACAGCGAATGGTATACCGGTACGGCAAATGCAATTTATCAGAATATTGCCTATATGGAAAGTTTTAACCCGGAATATATCCTGATTCTTTCGGGCGACCATATCTATAAGATGGACTATGAAGTTATGCTGGATTTCCACAAACAGAACGGTGCGGAAGTAACCATTGCGGTTATGCCGGTTCCGATGGAAGAGGCAAAACGCTTTGGTATCATGATAACCGATGAAAATCGCCAAATTACTGATTTTGAGGAAAAACCGGAAAATCCGAGAAGTAATCTTGCTTCTATGGGTATTTATATCTTTAACTGGAAAACCTTGAAGGAAGCGCTGCTTAAAAATGCGGAACAGCCCGGATTGGATTTTGGAAAGCATGTTATTCCATACTGCCATAAAAACGGCGCGCCTCTTTACGCATATGAGTTTAATGGATATTGGAAAGACGTAGGAACGCTGAGTTCTTATTGGGAAGCCAATATGGAATTGATTGATATTGTTCCGGAGTTTAATTTATATGAAGAATACTGGAAGATTTATACGAAATGCGAAACGCTGCCGCCCCAGTATCTTGCACCCGACAGCGTGGTTGAAAGAAGTATCATCGGAGAGGGTTCAGAGGTATATGGCAAAGTTTACAATTCTGTTATCGGATGCGGCGTGACAATCGGAGAGGGAACCGTTGTCAGGGATTCCATTATTATGAACTCTACGGAAATTGGCAGAAATTGTGAATTATATAAAGCCATAGTAGCGGAGAATGCAGTGTTGGGCGATTATGTGAAGTTAGGAGTCGGTGATGAAGTTCCTAATATGACGGACCCGCATATTTATAATCACGGCCTTGTCACAATCGGGGAAAACAGTGTTATCCCTGACGGTGTCACAATAGGAAAAAATTCCGTTGTGTTTGGCGCGACCACTGCTGAAGATTTTGAGAATTCATATCTTCCAAGCGGTAGAACATTAATTAAGGCAGGTGATGAACAGTGAGAGCGATAGGAATTATTTTAGCCGGCGGTAATAATCATAGAATGAAAGAATTGACGAGAAAGCGTGCTGCCTGCGCTATGCCGATTGCAGGAAGCTATCGGGG